>NZ_JAEQCE010000042.1:954-91068 GCF_020738665.1 Microcoleus sp. PH2017_08_TRC_O_A | reverse complement strand
TTAAGATAGCTCGCGAGTCTTAAGATAGCTCGCGAGTCTTAAGATAGCTCGCGAGTCTTAAGATAGCTCGCGAGTCTTAAGATAGCTCGCGAGTCTTAATATAGCTCGCGAGTCTTAAGATAGCTCGCGAGTCTTAATATAGCTCGCGAGTCTTAATATAGCTCGCGAGTCTTAATATAGCTCGCGAGTCTTAATATAGCTCGCGAGTCTTAATAATATAGCTCGCGAGTCTTAATATAGCTCGCGAGTCTTAATATAGCTCGCGAGCGGGGACGCTCGCACTAAAAAAAAATACAAAAATGAGATGCTCCCTGACTGCTCACTAATGACTCCTGACTAATGATAAATATTCTTCTGATTCTGCCAAAAAATTGCGAGCTTGCATAATTGCGTAAAGGTCAACATCAGTTTCCAACAAACAAGCATGACCGCTATTAGCCAGCATCACCATTTCAGGATTCGGAATTACCTTGACTAAAAGCTTCGCTTCTGCCATAGAAGGCAGCAGCCGATCGGCTCCGCTAGCAATTACTAACGTCGGCTGTTCGATCGCACGCAACTGATTTTCATCCACATTAAACGATCGCACTAACGCCAATCTCCACACAGACGTATTTTGCGGTACCGCTTGCATCGCTTCCAGCAAAGCTCGCCGATCGTCCCGCCCAATCTTTCCTAAGGATGCTAATATCGGCAACAGACCGATTACCGACAGCGGATAAAGATTCGCCGGCAGCCACTGAGTCAGGTGAGAACCCCACTGCACCCAAGGCTGTTGTCGGAATGAAGAAGCTGGATTAACTAAAATTAGTCGATCGCACAATTGGGGAGCTTCTAAAACAACTTTTATCGCTAAACAGCCCCCAAATGACTCGCCGCACAGATAAACTGGCCGCTGATTGGCTTTCTTTTCTGCTTCAATTAAGGCAATTGTTTCCTTAACCAGTACCTCCCAGCTAGCCATGTCGTCGGCCGGTATAGCTAAGCAGCGAATGTCGAAATGCGGAGCTAATTTAGGAATTTGCGATCGCAGCAGCAAACCTCCCCCGTCCATACCGGGCAGAAATACAAATAAAGGGCGATCGGGTTTGGGCGGTTTCGGGCTGAGAAAACGAACCTTATTGTTAGCAGTTGGCATGATTAAACTTAATCTGGTAATTGGTAGTTGGTAATTGGTAATTGGTAGTTGGTAATTGGTAATTGGTAATTGGTAATTGGTAATTGGTAATTAGTAATTGGTAATTGGTAATTGGTAATTGGTAATTGGTGATTGGTAATCTTGCTCGCGAAGCCGAAGGGTCGCAATTGGCAATTGGCAATTGGTAATTGGTAATTTATTGCTCATTTTTACAACTGTCAACTGTCAACTGTCAACTGTCAACTATCAACTGTCAACTGTCAACTGTCAACTATCAACTGTCAACTATCAACTGTCAACTGTCAACTATCAACTGTCAACTGTCAACTGTCAACTGTCAACTGACTTAAACACACCCTCGCTCGAGTAATTGTGCAATTTCCCCCTGACAGTGTTCTGTAAGTTCAGCCACCACTGCTTTGGCCTTTTTGCCTCGATACTGCTGCTGTCGATCGACTGTAATCCAGTAAGGGCGGCCGATTAAAATATTAACTCGTTGATAAACTATCACAGGATGCCACCCAGCGCGATCGAACAACGGTTCGGAAGGATCGAACAAACTCAGCAACTTCAGCGGTAAACCCGATCGCACCGACTTTTCCTCCATCGAAGCAATCGCCACCGGCAATACCGCCAAATCCCGCACCGGCGCCCGCAAAGCCAAATGAGCAAATCCCCGCTGAAACTTCCCGATGGTATTGGGTTGAGTAAAGTTCACCATCGGTTCTGCACCCTCAGGAAACACCCCCACCATCTCCCTGTCTTGTAGCAGCGCCGTCGCTTGAGCGAAAAAATGTTGCTGTCGGTGCTCCGGTGCTTCCAAGGGGAAAGCCCCAAAACTCGTGACAACTTCCCGAATCACCGGAACTTGACCCATGTAGTGATGACAAGCAAACCGGATCGATCGACCCAACGCTGCTGTCAGCACCAAAGGATCTAAGAAACTGCGGTGATTGCTCACCACCAGTACCGGACTTTCTTGCGGAATCCGCTGCTGGTGGTGTACAAACATCTGCGTTCCCACACCAGCCAGGAAACAGCGCGAAATCATTAATGTGCGATCGGAAGACATGGGCTAAAACACAGGTAAAACGCTTTCAACAGTTGACAGTTGACAGTTGACAGTTGACCGAAGGAGAGCGACCTCTACCCTTAAGTCCGAGGATTGGAGTAATGAATAGTCTGATTTTCATTTCTCCCGCTCCGGGTTCCGGCTTTCAACCAATTCTTTCTGGAAAAGGTTGATTCCATACCCATGCAGCTTAACATTACTTTACAAAAATCGCGATCGGTCAAAAAGTATACTTTCCCCTTGTGCCTTTCTGTCGTAGTCCTGCACGCACGGGGGGTCAGAAACCAGGTTTTTGCGAAAAGACTCGTTACAGGCGCCAAAACAGTAAAAAACCCAGTTTCTTTGTCGGAGTGCCTAAGTCTGGTTTGGTAAAATTTCCCAGTCAGAAGTAAAATTTTATAAAGTCTTGTTGCAAACTTCTATAAAAATGTTTAAAAGAACGCCAAAACCAAGTTGTAGCAGCTAAAATTATAAATTCACAGTGGGCATTGACGCACTGTCAAAGTATTTTTCGACAAGTCGTAATAGCAATCTCCCGAGGCATCAATGGATAACATTCACAACTATCGCCTTAAATGTACCCTCACCTTTGGCGACATTTACGGTCAAATCATTGTTTGGCTGATAGTCATCTTCCTGAGTCTAGCGTCCGCACTCGCCCTCTGGAGCAGCGCCCGCCAAATCTACGCCTTGGCTACAGTTGGCTTGATTTTAGTGCTGTCTCTGCCATTCTTGCTGTTTGCTTTCGTGACAACTCTACTCAATAACATAGAAGTGCTTTCTGTAGACCCCGCCACCGAAGATCAACCTTCTGCAACGGGAAATCAGTCCCATCAAAGGTCTGTCGAAAGCGTCGGCTAGTCGAATTTGAAATTTTAGATTTTGATTTTCGATTAAAATCAAAAGTTAAAAAACTTCCCGATCTTTTGGTAGGAAGTTTTTTTTTGCGTCACCATAAGTTGAGCAGAACACTCAAAATAATTAAAAAACAATGCTAGAACACGACGTGATAATAGTTGGCGGCGGTTTAGCAGGTTGCCGCGCAGCCGTAGAAATTGCCCGGACTGACCCAAGTTTAAAGGTAGCTGTTGTTGCCAAAACTCACCCGATTCGATCGCACTCCGTCGCAGCCCAAGGCGGCATGGCCTCCAGCCTGCAAAATGTCGATCCAGATGACAGTTGGAAAGCCCACGCCTTCGACACAGTAAAAGGTTCAGACTATTTAGCCGACCAAGACGCCGTAGAAATCCTCACCCGCGAAGCACCCGGTGTCATCATCGATTTAGAGCACATGGGAGTCCTGTTTTCGCGCCTCCCAGACGGCAGAATTGCCCAGCGCGCTTTCGGCGGACATTCCCACCGCCGCACCTGCTACGCCGCCGACAAAACCGGTCACGCCATCCTCCACGAATTAGTCAACAATCTGCGCCGTTGTGGAGTTCACATCTATCAGGAGTGGTATGTCACGCGCCTGATTTTGGAAGCAGGCCAAGCCAAGGGCGTAGTTATGTTTAACCTGATAGACGGCGAAATTGCCGTCGTGCGCGCTAAGGCGGTGATGTTTGCTACGGGGGGTTACGGTCGAGTTTACAACACCACCTCGAACGATTACGCCTCGACTGGAGACGGTTTGGCGATGGCGGCGATGGCTGGATTGCCGCTGGAAGATATGGAGTTTGTGCAGTTTCATCCGACTGGTTTGTATCCGGTGGGAGTGTTGATTTCAGAAGCTGTACGGGGTGAAGGGGCTTATTTGATTAATTCGGAGGGCGATCGATTTATGGCGAATTATGCCCCGTCGCGCATGGAATTAGCGCCCAGAGACATTACATCGCGATCGATTTCCTTAGAAATTCGTGCAGGTAGAGGAATTAATCTCGATGGTAGTGCAGGCGGCCCCTTTATCTACCTCGATTTGCGGCACATGGGACGCGAAAAAATCATGAGCAAAATTCCTTTTGCTTGGGAAGAAGCGCACCGCTTGCTAGGAATTGATGCCGTAGACCAGCCGATGCCAGTGCGTCCTACGGCTCACTATTCAATGGGGGGAATTCCAACGAATATTGGCGGACAAGTTCGCAGCAGTGCTGACAGTTTGGTAGACGGTTTCTTTGCGGCCGGCGAAGCAGCTTGCGTCTCTGTTCACGGCGCTAACCGTTTGGGGAGCAATTCGCTCTTAGAATGTGTAGTTTACGGCAAAGTTACTGGCGCGACAATAGCACAATTTGTCCAAAATCGCAAGTTACCCGCAGTAGACGAACAGCGTTACATCCAGGAAGCGCAAGAGCAAATTCAAGCACTTGTAGACCGTCCCGGACAATACCGAATTAACCAAATTAGGCAAAAGTTCCAAGATACGATGACTGAGTATTGCGGAGTATTTCGCAGCGCCGAATTGATGCAGGAAGGTTTGCATAAATTGGAGGAATTGGAAAAACAATATCAAGAAGTTTACTTAGACGACAAGGGTAAATCTTGGAATACGGAAATTGTGGAAGCTTTGGAATTGCGGAGTTTGATAATTGTGGGGAAAATGATTTTAACTTCGGCTTTTAACCGTCAGGAAAGTCGGGGCGCTCATTCGCGGGAAGATTTTTTGCAGCGGGATGATGAGAAGTTCTTGAAGCATACGCTGGCCTATTATTCGCCTGCGGGGATTGATTTGGCTTATATGCCGGTGGCGATTACGATGTTTGAGCCGCAGGAGCGGAAGTATTGATTTATAGGGTGTGTCAGCCCTAAATAAATTTTGTTTGTTACCTAATTACCAAATGGCTGACGCACCCTACTTACTAAATGGTTAGGGCTTGTAGCGTAAGGCTTTTAGACGTTCTAGCTATACCTCACCTCCCCTAGAAGTGCTATATATGAGTAAAACGACACAGACATCTCAATTCCAGCAAGCTCTTGAAGCTGTAGAAGTTTTATCACTAGAAGATCAAGCCATGCTTCTAGATATTCTTCAAAATCGTCTGCGACAACAGCGACGCAATGAATTACTCAAGGAGGTGGCAGAAGTTCGTCAAGAGTATGCTGAGGGAAATGTTAAATTTTGTTCTGCCGCCGATTTTATGGCGGAGTTGGATGATAGTGAGGAGAAAGTTCATGGCTGATTTGCCCGATAGAACTATTACAATTATCCTAGAATTACAGCGCCGACTGGTGCAGCTAATCAATCAAGCGGGAGCGACTGAACTATCTGTTTTTGAAATATTTGGAGAAACGGAGGCAACTGCTTCTGTGCTAGAACAATTGACAAACATTAGAGAACGAGCTACTTCTTCTTATTCTCGCCTTTCTAACCTGCTCCTGCGAATTTCGGAATTTCAGCCGATCGCTCCTACTGCTACCATAGAACTACTGACTCAAACGATAGAACAAGCTGAAGCTACAGCCGAGGCCGGAGAAGCTACTGTCCGAGAAGCTAAAAGTGATTGGAACCTACTATGACTCAACAACCGCAACCAGAACCCGAAAAAGTAAAGCAGACAGTTGCTAAAATGCGCGAAGTCTGTCGGCAGTTTGATAGTCTTAATTTTGCACTTGATGAACTGATTGCCCAGATAGAAGCAGATATTCGGAATAGTCCTCTCACAGCTTATCGTTTAGGGAGAGCCAAGTCTGTTGCTGGGCCTGCGGAGTCAGAAAGTTAGTGCTACTGTCATTGGTTGCGATCGCTTCCTAGCAAATTCAAGATCGATCGCCCTTTTCCCCAATTTCCCTCCACTATCTCACTCTCCACCATCCTCCCTAACTTCTTCGACAGATAAACTTAACGCCTCCGCCACCTGTTCGGCACTCAAACCCATTCCCAACAACCGGGGAATTGCAGCCCTTCTTGCCTGAAATTCAGCTTGTCGTGCCTGCTCTGCACTGTCAGCTCGCAATCTTTCTTGTTCGGCTCGCAATCTTTCTTGTTCGGCTCTTTCCCGTTGTTGTTCCCCTCGCAATCTCTCCAATTGAGCTCTTTCATCGCCAATCAACAGCAAATTACCTTCCTCATCCCACCAACGCAGCCAAAGCATGGTTTGATTTTGATAACTGCCTTGCCAAAGTCCCAATTCTACGCCTAAAGGTGCGATCGCAAAATGACCGCGCTGATTCAGTTCTAAAAGTTGATAATATCCGTCAATCAACCGATAAACTTCTAATCGCCCGCTGTTAATTTCATAGATGCCGTAATAGGGAATTCGCATCACTCGCTCGTAGGCCCAAAACTTGCCAGGTTTCGTGATTACCCCTTCATCAGTGCGAGACAACGGAGTGCGATCGCGCTCTTCATCGCCATTCCCGCTCGCAAATTCTAACGCGATTAACGGTGCTATGTGTTCCCGCCACAGCACGTAAGAACGGCGAATTTGACCGTCAATATTAGGAGGTACATTAGGAACATAAAACCAATCAGGAGCTTCTGCACCTTTTTCCGGTGGCTCGGTTTCTCGCCAGTAAATGCCGCAGTCTTGACCGATCGCATATTGTCCGTCAGGATGCCGCTGCTGCAAAATCGGGCCGATCGAATCTGTTAAAATTAAACTTTGTGGATGCTCCTGGAAATTCTTCACAAAAGTACCATCCGACTCTGGTAATTGAGTGTGGTCTGGAAAAGCAGGAGGTAGAACAACGCGGTCAACGCTTTGGGTCATAATTCCCTCCGAGGTCTGACTTAATTCATAATATCATGTCCTAGGTTCGTAGTGAGGACTTCAGTCCGCATCAATTTCATAAGACTGAAGTCCGAACGATCAGACCTTATAATCATAAGATGATTTCCTAGGTTTGTAGTGAGGACTTCAGTCCGCATCAATTTCATAAGACTGAAGTCCTCACTACAAACCTTATAATCGTTATTTTTGCGGATACTCTCTAATCTGTAATTCGGAATAAAATAAGAAGTTTTGAGTTAAAAGTATCAAATTTTTCACTCAAAATCGTGGGGCGGAAACTCTTCGTACCGCCCCTACAAATGTCCTTAAGGTTTCGGTAGCGCACCTTCTGGACTGGGAGAACTTGACGGTTCTGGACTGGGAGAAGCAGCAGGATCGGGACTCGCTTTTTCTGCCGCAGGAGAAGGCGAAGGAGTGCCGCTAGCTAACTGATTGATTTGATCTTTATAGTTAGGAGGAGCTAACTCAGTCGCTTTATCAAACAGCGTTTTTGCTTCGTCTGTTTTGCCCTGTTCCTTCAACACGATCGCATGAGCTAACGTCGGACGAAAATCTTTCGGATTCGCCTTAGCCGATTCGTCGTAAATCGCGATCGCCTCTGGGTAGCGCTTCTGCACAGCATAAACCTGCCCCAAAATCAACTGCACCGAAGTTACATCAATACTTCCCGGTTTCGCCTGATTCTGCGCCGGAGCAGCCTTGAGCGTATCTTGCAGCAGTCCGATCGCAGCTTCGGGCCGTTGTTGCACCAACAGCAAATTCACCAACCCCTGCAAAGCCTTAATTTCCCCAGGCTTAGACGCTAAAATTGACCGATAGGCCCCAGCAGCCCCTTCGCGATCGCCCGTGCGTTCCTTCGCCTGAGCCAGCAAAATCCCGTATTCCGTAGTTTCAGGATTCAGTTTAGCCAACTTTTCCAACGTCGGCACCACATCCTTGATCGCCCCCACTCCTTGTCCGATCAACTCCAGCCGTACCTGCAAAAGTCCCCGCAAAGCCGTTACATTGTCAGGTTCCCGCTGCAAAACCAATTCATACCCTCTCACCTGATCTTGCAGCAACTGCGATTGCTTATCGTTAGATGCGGCTGTCTGAGTTGGCGTTGGAGTCGATCGACTTTGCGCTTGATTGCCCTTGAGAATACTGTCCAAAATTGGAACCAGAGAAAATCCCACAAAAGCGATGAGCGCAAGCACTACCACTACAGTAATCAACCCGCGACCCTTGTTTGCTTTTTCCATAATTCAACTATCCCAACTTAAAATCTACTATTTTCTAAGAATCAACCCATCGCCTAGGGGCGTCTGCGATTTAACCAGATCTATGCAACCATAAAAGTTCTTAAGTTCAAAGTCCCAATTCACAAACCAGTCTTTTGCTTGCAGCTAATATGGTAACAGACCCGCAACTCCACGCTAGCCAAACTATTTTGGACACAAAGACCCGCAGCCCCAAGGAATGTGGCTTTCGTCCAATAAGAGTGCGGTCAAGCTCAAAATTACCGAAAATATGGCGGATCAGCCCGTTAGGTAATTGGATTAAGTAAAATAGGCAAGCTACTCCAGAGAGATTGGAATGGCGCCTTGGGGATTTTCCTCAAATCATTGCGAGATATTGCCGGGTTGGATGCTCAGGTATTCAACACGCTATGTCGGGATATATCCTAGATTGTCCGGACTTGAAGTATCTGAATATCCTAAACGCTATTAGCCAGCAACGCCAGCTTTCGGGCGATCGACCGATTCTTGGGTTAGCAACTCTCAAACTCTTTGCCAACAAGGATTAGAGCAGCCAGCAAATCCGGGATCGCTCGTAGCGCAGTAGAAAGTTGGCGTTGACGGGTCAAAACCAAACTTTCCGGCGCAAGCCTCAAGTCGGGTGCTAGTAGTTTTTAAATCAGTTTCTTCAGTTTATTCCTAATTTCCCTCAAGGGATGTGTCTCCGCTGCAAGGAGTTTTTATGAACCCCTCTCCCAACCGGTCTTCCAAATCGTCCAAATCTACTTCTGCTCGCAAGGCTCAGCCAACCGAGCCCGCCGTGAATCAGCCCGCAGTTACAGCCTCCGTGCCCGAGACACCAGACGAAAGTCCCGTGTCTTCCGCGTCGGCTGCACCTGTTGACGAAAATCAACCACCAGCGCCAACGGACGCCCCAGCGACAACGGACGCCCCAGCGCCAAATGACGCCCTAGCGCCAACGGACGCCCCAGCGACAACAGACGCCCCAGCGCCAAAGGATACGCTGCAACGACCACGCTACAGTTCTGCCCCCGATGGGGACAAAACAAAGCCAAAGCCCAGCGATGCTCCTGCGATCTCGGAGCCAGCAGCGCCTGCGGAATCTGCTGGTAAGACAACTGAACTCACGGTCGTACCTACCCCAACCCCCAAGCCTCCCACTAACGAAACTCAGGTCGATGATGATGACATACCCTCTGTCATGCGCCAACATCCCATTCCCCCTCCCAGTGAACCCAGACAGTACCGAGCTGTTGGTTTAGTGCGGGGCCGCTACACCCAATCTGAAGAGCAATTCACCCGAGGTATGTTGATAGCTGCCGACGGAACTGCCATCGACGCAGTTTTGCTGGGTAGAGTTATGAGTTTAGTCAAAAATCACCTGGATCTCGAACAAGAACACCTGTGGGTGGTCTATCCCCGCACCAGGCAAGAAGACGGCAACTTGCACGCCCAAATTATGGGTGTTTGGGAGCCGGAAACCCTGAAAAAATCTCCCGAAACTTCCTCTGATGAGGAAAATCAGGAAGCAGGGGAGATTGAGCAGGGCGGCGAACCATCGACTGCATCTTTGCCGCCCTCGGAACCTGATGTTGAAGATGGCTATTTTTCGATTCGAGGCGAGGTGATTTATCAACAATCGCAAGAGGAAGAAAAATATCTCATCGTCAAAATCAAGCAAGCTCCTCGCAAGAATGACGACAAGATGAAGTTTTTTAAGTTGAAACTCAAGGGGGATGTAGGAACAAAGGCGATCGGGTTTTTTTGGGATTTCCACGTCAAATTGCAAGCTGACAGTCTGATGATTGAGCAGGCCAACAATATTGGCGCCCTGCCGATTAAAAAGCGGAAATTCCCCCCCGGTAGCAAGCCGCCCGGTGGTGGCTACAAAGGAGGGGGAAACAAGCGTGCCTTTACTCCTAAGCCCAGCGGTGACGGTACTCCTGTAGGGCGTCCTACTATCAAGTCCGCAGCAGCACCGCCTGTCCCCAAGGAACCTCTTCCTAAGCCTGTGAAGAAGCCTAAGCTTGTTGAGGAATAAGACTATTTTAGATTCTTAGATTTTAGATTTTAGATTTTCGGTGAGTGCATCAGTTTCCCATGGGTGCAGTTTTTCACCAGAAGACTTCAATCTAAAATCTAGAATCCTGGACGCACTCGCAAGGATCGGAAACTGAGTTTCTTGACAACAAACCTCAGCTTTCAAGCAACGCCGGGGACAAGAAACCCGGTTTCTAAGACCTTGTGCTTCCACAAAAAAATCTAAAATCTAGAATCTAAAATCTCAAATTGTTTATTCAATCCTGACTTGGGCTCCCCACAAATCTTGGGGAAGAAATACTCGATCGACAGATAGAGGAGCAACTGGGGCCGTGAGGGTAAATAAACCCGCTTCAATTTGCTGCTTCAATTCCAAAGCTACTTGCCGCGAGAGAAACATACTCGCCAGCGGGGCGGCCCGCACGGGTTTACCCTCGATGAGAATGCGACCAGTTTTTAATTGAGCATAGCTAACTAAACCAAATGTGGGACGAACGCGCCGGGGGATAGAGAAATCTACCACCGGCGCTACTATTTTTTTGTCTGATACTGCACAGTGCGCCACGACTGTTTCGTTTAAAACAGGAAAAGGGATGCCGACTCCCAGCATCAAGGATGGGCCGTAGTTTTTGAAGTAGCAGCCGCGCACCCATTTGGAGTTCATCTGTTTGGCGTCGCCGATGAGTGCCAGGGTGGCGGCTGGGCCGATCGGAGTCCCGTTAGGCTGCCGTTTTTGCAGCGGGAAGTGTTGGGTTCCTTCCCAGGTGATGTAGCCCTGAGCACCTCCTAGGAAGATACGGGTGCCGATGCCGATGAGTTGGAGGTGGGGGTCGTTTAGCAGGGGTGACATGGCTCCCAGGCTCGAATAGACGGCGTTGCCGAGGTTCGGTTGCAGGGGGCCGAGGTAGGTGAACAGCGGGCGATCGCCCCCGTTGACTCCTACAATAAAGTTTTGATAGGCGTTCCGGGGATTGAATAAATAAAACTGGTTGATGGTATCGCGGGTAATCGTGGTTTCAAAGGAGGCGCGGGGATAGCAGTCTGTTACTTGCCCTAAAGCCCGCAACTGCACGGGTTTGCCGGCGATTAAGTCTTCGATGACGTGTCCGCCGCCCCGTTCCCGCGATTCTTCGCCGTCTTCGGCTACTTGGGTGGCTCCGAGGTACAGGTCTACGGCGCCGAAGCCGGAGTAGGCTAAAACGCCGTCCAGCCAGCACTGCCGGATTTTGATCGGGGGATCTGTATGGCCGAGGTTGATGATGGCGCCGGAGGATTCCATGGGCTCGAAGGTGCCGGTGGTAATCACATCGACTTGTTTGGCGGCTTCGGTAATGCTGGTTTCTCTGACTCTGGTTTTGAGTTCTTCGATTGTCCAGACTGTGGCTTTGCCTTGGCTGATTTTATCGTTGATTTCGTCGATCGATCTCATAACACTATTTTATTTGGATTTTAGTTTGATAGATTGGCGATCGGGCGATAGTTTGAGATAAAAGAAATGTATTATAACTGAGATGTTACACCATTCTCAATTAGCCTTTTCTGAACAGGCAAGATGCCTGTTCCACAAAGAGTTAATTTTCTTGTGGAACAGGCATCTTGCCTGTTCTTGATAATGATGCAAGATGTGAGTTATAACGCAATACGGTTCAGTTAACACTGTTAATTCCCCGGATATCCCCCTAAATCCCCCCTGATAGTCGGGGGATTTTGAGCAACTTCTTGTCCCCCCCCTTGTAGGGGCGGTGCCCCCGTTCCCGCCCTCTTGGCTAGGGGGGATCTGTCTTATCTGAACCGTATTGAGTTATAACGGATATAAGAATAATATCATAAATCAAATAAAGGGCGATCGCCATGACTCAAGCGATATTAAAACCAGTCACGTTCGATGAATTTATTGACTGGTATCCTGAAAATTCGATAAACCGTTACGAACTCCATAATGGAACGATTGTTGAGATGCCTAAAGCAACCGGAGAACATTCAGAGGTAGCCGGCTTCATCTGCCTGAAGCTAGGGATGGAAATCGAGAGGCTGCGGTTGCCCTACTTCGTACCGAAAGAATGCGTTGTCAAAGCTGATAACGAGCTATCTGGTTACGAACCGGATGCGATCGTTTTGGACAGACAAGGGACGAACAGCGAACCGAGATGGAAAAAGCAATCTATCATTACAATGGGTAGTTCTGTCCGGCTAATTGTCGAAGTTGTCAGTACCAATTGGCGGGATGATTATGGCTACAAGTTGGTTGATTACGAAGCTTTGGGTATTTCTGAATACTGGATTGCGGATTATTTGGGACTTGGTGGCAGACGCTATATTGGCAATCCGAAACAACCTACTTTTTTTGTTCACCATTTGGTTGATGGCGAGTATCAAGTTAGTCAGTTTCGGGGGAGCGATAGGATTGTTTCGCCCACATTTCCAGAGTTGAATTTAACGGTGCAACAGATTTTCAGCGCTGGACAAGATGCGGTTTAGAGTGCTAGGATAGAAGATAGATATTTAAAAAAATCGGCGATTAAAATCGCTTCTATAAAAACAAAGTCCGCCTTCGCGGACTGAAAAATAAACGGGAGCATCTCAGTTTTTTTACAGTGCTGTCCCCGCTCGCGTGCTTGTACAAGCACGCGAGCTCTTAAGCTCGCACTACCATAAAAAATGCTTCTTGCAAAACTGAGATGCTCCCAAATAAACTGCTATTTAAGCCAGATCTGGGATGAGTACAAACCTGAATTACTGATTTCCAGGAACGTCATTTGCGTCATTCTCTGGATCATCGGAAATGTCTGGTTTGTGTTCGGGTAAATTTTCTGATCGGCTTTGTGTGACTCCTATAGATTCGTACTCTTCATGAATAGCCGAATCAATTGCCGCCAACCTTTTAGGATTGGCGTCCCACTGGTTGAGAATGTCTTTAATTAGCACTTCCCTAATCCAAACTTGAGCGACAACTGTGAGGGGAAGGGCTAGCAATAAGCCTAAAAATCCAAAAAATGTGGCGAAGAATACTTGAGCTATTAAAGTTACTGCTGGCAGCAGCGATACTTGCTGTGCCATGACGTAGGGGGTGAGGATGTTGCTTTCAAACTGTTGAATTAGAAAGTAAAGAATGAGGACTAAACCTGATTTTAAGGGAGAGTCTAAAAGTGCGATCGTCATTGGCGGAATGACGCTAATAGTAGGGCCAATATTCGGAATCAAGTTCAGAAATCCTGCTACTACAGCGTGAGCTAACGGTAGGGGAACTTGCAAAACTGACAAACCAATTAAGCTCAAAAAAGCAATCACACTCATGCTAATTAAAGCGCCGATGACCCATCTACCGAGAGCTATTTCGCATTCATCTAAAATACCCTCGATTCGCCGCCGATAAAAAGAGGGAAATAGTTGTGTAAATGCTTTGCGGTAAGATAGGGGATCTGCTAAAGTCATCAAGGTCAAAACTAAGACTAACAAAAAACTCAGGATAACGCCTAATGTATTGCCGACAAATGCTCCTGCACCGCCAACGAGTTGGTTGAATAAAGGTTGCAGTTGCCGCATAATGTCGTTAACATCAAGATTTGGCAGGCGCTGGCCTAGTTGTCCCGAGAAGCGAGTTTCGATTTGATCTACCCAATCATTTAATCTTGCTATTCCTTGAGGAGCTCTTTGGGTAAGTTGTTGGAATTGCAGGGCGAAGGGCGGTACAATTATCAGGAACAAGCCTATGAATACGAGGAATAAGAAGGTAATTGAGCACAGTACGGCGATCGACCTTTTGAGTCGGAATTTTTTTTGTAAGTAGCGTGCTAGTTTGTTTAAGGCCGTGGCTAAGACGATGGCGGCAAACAGCAGCAGTAGGGCTTGCCTGATTTGCCAGAGGATGTAACAAGATGCGATGAGGGCTAATAAGCCCATCCACTGTCCTAGCTTCATGCGATTTTTAGATATTATAACGGGGAATTGCCGACCTTGCTTTAGATAGACGCTTTTGCAATCGCGTCTCTACAAGATAGCTTAAATGCGATCGCCTCTTTACAATATACTCCTACAACGCAGCCTCTTCAATTCCCTTTAGCTAACACCTGCTGCGCTGTCAGATTCAATTCTGGGAAAGTTGGGGACTCAATCACTTCAGCCCCTCGGAACTGTTTAACTTGGTATTCCCCATCAATTAGTTGGTAAACGGAAAAAGTTGGTTGCTTAGGATTGCCGATAAACCGTCTCCCGCCCAATCCTAGATAGTCTACAATCCAATATTCTTGGATGCCCATTGACTCGTAAGCCTCTAGTTTGCGGGCATAATCATCCGCCCAGTTAGTGCTAGTTACTTCTACGATTAGGGGAACTGATGAACCCATTGTAATAATTGATGATTTCTCCCAGCGCGGCTCGTTTCCAATTGCTTGCTCGCTGAGTACAATAATATCTGGTTCATACCCAGATTGCTCGCTGATAGGTTTGATGACAGATTCTTTGGGGATGAAGTACGGCAATTGTAGCCGTCTGATTTCAAAATTGAGATCGGCTACGAGAAAACCTGTCAGTTTAGAATGTTTGCCTGTTGCTTTTGGCATCTCAACAATCTCTCCATTGTGCAATTCATAGTGGTGTTCTGAGTTTTCAGGATACCAGTCAATGAATTCATCGAATGTTACAAATTCTGGTAGGGCTTGAATCATGGTGATGGCCTCTATTTTGGTTGTAATGGTTGTGCTGGGCTGGGATTTAGTTGCCTTTAGATAAGTGTAGCTCGATCGCGCTTCTCGATCGCGCTTCTCGATTTTGTCTCTACTAATGCCCAGAAGTGCGATCGCTCTTTCGAGGGCAGCCTTGTCCCTAGAATTGACCTTGAGTTGTATAATTAGGCATTGAGACTATGATGACAAGTCGGGCGCTGTGAGGCTTGCTTGGGGTTGGAAGGTAACGAAAGGGCGATCGAACAAATTTAGCAAGCTGGAAGTGCGATCGCACTTGATAAATTTTAACAAAAAATAGGCGATGAATGAGGAGATTGCCGGAAAGATTACAGCTTACCGGAGAGGTAAATGATGATTGTTTAAGATTATTCCAATAGTTTGATAGAGGTTCGCATAATGACACAAACACTTTTACGACCACTAGACCAACGATTCATTCATTCTGGGATTAGCTGGGAACAGTTCAAATTAATTGAACAGGGGTTTTCTGACTCTCCTGGAATCAAGTTGTTTTATTACAAAGGAGAGGTAGAAATCTTGGCAGTTTCCCCGGAACACGAATTTTTTAGTAGAACAATTTGTACGCTGCTGGCTATCTACTGCGCCGACAAGGAAATTGAGTTTGCACCTACGGGAAGCTTTACCCAAGCAGAGGAAGGGGTAGTTTCTCTACAAGCTGATGAATCTTATTTTATTGGCAGACGTATAACCCCCAATTCTCCTCCAGATTTATGTATTGAAGTTGTATTCACTAGCGGTACTGTGAAAAAATTGGAGCGCTATCGAGTATTGGGAGTGTCTGAAGTCTGGTTCTGGGAAGATGGTGTATTGGCTATGTATCGCTTGGGTTCTGAGGGTTATGCAAAAATTTCTGCAAGTGTTGTTTTGCCAGATTTAGATATTAACTTACTGTGTCGCTGCTTGCTGATGGCTTCGAGTGTGGAAGCGATGAGGGAGTTTCGGACAGGAATTGTTGGTTAGGGCGATCGCACTTATTGTTTATTCTTAACTTAATTTTAGTAGCCGTAGCGTGCGGATACATCGATAATCCTCAATCAACAGCAACAATCTCATAGCCACGCACCTGTTCTTTTCAATGCTCAGAAAACAACCCTCCGTTTCACTCCGCCCAACATTATCAAAAACATTTATTAAGATTACTTTAAATTTCAACAGGACTGACATAATAGCCACTCTTATAGAAGTTAATTTCTAGGTACGTAGTTGCGCTTCAGCGCTCTTTACAGATTTTAGCAAAGAGCGCTGAAGCGCAACTACGTACCTTTATTTAATGTGATAATTGGGTAAGTCTTGTGGAAGTCTTTCTCGAACAACTCCTTGATAAAAACTCTCTAAAGCTGTCACACAAACTTTATCATCAAACAGACGATCGTGTCGCTCACTCATGCGTCGTGAAATATCTCGCCGCCACTCTGAATCTAAACCCAATTTGACAGCAATTTCAATGTATTCCTCTTCGTTTTGGGCAATTGTGTCTGTCACTCCCAGCATCTTGAGAAAGCTATAAGCATGAAGTCCCCGCATAAATTCTCCAGGACAGGTTACTATAGGTAAATTGCAGGCGATC
Source organism: Microcoleus sp. PH2017_08_TRC_O_A (assembly GCF_020738665.1). Taxonomy (NCBI): domain Bacteria; kingdom Bacillati; phylum Cyanobacteriota; class Cyanophyceae; order Oscillatoriales; family Microcoleaceae; genus Microcoleus; species Microcoleus sp. PH2017_08_TRC_O_A. The sequence goes on along the minus strand of NZ_JAEQCE010000042.1, from coordinate 74,646 downwards.
GCCTCCAAAGACGTATTTCCCCCCGACCAAGTGAAAGTATCCAAGAAAACATCGGCAAGAAAGTTCATGGCTATATACTCTTGTCGAGTTGCAATCGCTCGGAATAGACAGTAATCTTCGCTGTCGAGATTAACAGCAGCAAAAGCCCGCTTGAGCCGTTTTCGCAACAGTTCACCGCGGGGAAAAATAAACTGAGCTTGCGGAACGCGGCGGGCAATTTCTGCTAAAATAAAATCATATTGCGGTAAGTATTTGAAAGGAGCTTGGCAGCAAAAGTAAATTATTGCATCTTCTCGAAGGTCAAAATCTAAGCGACTATTGTTTAATTCTCCCACGAGTGGTTTTGGGTAGGAAACACCAATATTAGGCAACTTAACTAAGGTTTCTGAGTAATGCGATTGTGCATTTTCCGGTTCCATCAATTGGCTGGAAATAAAATAGTCAACTGTGGGTAAACCAGAGGTAACAGGATGTCCCCACGCCGAACATTGCACGGGTGCGAGGCGCAAAGCTGCTATTTGGATAGTTGGTGCATCCATGCCAATTTCCGGGAATACAAGAATGTGCAATTTGTCATCAATAATTTGTTGGCATACAGCTTCTAAGTTGTGAGGAATGTGGCGGAATACATGGCTATATTCGCGAAATTGTTCTGTAATCAGATCTGGTTCATTACCCGTGTAGTAACAGTAAATCTCAAATTGTTTTGTATCGGCATACCGCAACCAGCCGGTCAACCATAAAGTGCCGCTGTAAGAATGCAAGTAACTAGAAACATAACCGACTCTAATTTTACCATTTTCCGCCAGTTCTGGCATCTGTCGCGGTTCCACCCACTGGGGATAGTTAGCCGCCATGATTTGATGAACTAAATTGGCATATTTTGATTGCGATTCCACAACATTGTGGGCTTGATAGGCTAGGTAGAAATTAGTGAAACTCTGCAAGCCGAAAAAAGCATTTATTTTTTCTTGTGGAGTTTTCACAGATGTTTGCTGAATCAAGCTTTCTAATTCTCTGACAAATCTCAGCCTATAAAGCTGAATTTCTTCTTTATTATCGTAAATAATCGGCAATGTTAAGTGTTTTAAAAGCTGGAAAACGTATTCATTCGGTAGAATCTTTGCCGCTACTTCTGCATTTGATATAGCTGATTTTGTACGTCCACTTTGCTGGCAAATTTTGATAACTTCAAAATGCAGTTGTCCGGCTTTTGGGTGATTGCAAATTCCTTGTTCGAGGATTGCGATAGCTGCTGAGATTTTATTAATTTTTCGCCAGCAATCGCTGAAGTTCAAAAATAGTGATACATCTCCTACCTGGAATTGTGAAAATCTTTGATACTGCTTAATAGCTTCTTCATATCTTCCTTGATAGTAGAGTGTGTTAGCCAAATTCAGGGCCCTTGATGTTGGTGATTCCAGGGTGATATCGCCAAGTCGATCCAGTTCCAATAATGGGATAATTTCTGCGCCGGACAAGGCTAGTGCTATTTGATTTTCCGCAGTCAACTTAATTCTATATTGAATCTGTGGCAGAAGAGTTTGCCACTGGCTTTGAGTGAGGTTTTCTAATAAAATAATTTCTGGTTCGACGCTAGGATCTAAATCTTCTTCCATGCAGAGGTTCATGAGAATCCCGGACAAAATTAAATCAGCGTCTAACTCAGAGTCTTCTGAAATTTCGGTACTATCTATTAAAAGAGCTAGATTGTGGCGATCGCGATGAGTGACAATACTTTTGATAATTGGTGCCAACTCTAAATATAGCAATTCTTCTGGTTGGCTCCAATCGGGGAAAATGAGCAAATTTAAGGGTTTGAGATTCAAGGTGGTTAGATCCATGCGATCGTCTGTCCTGTATTGTTGGGTATTGTGGGGCTTTTGGTGTTTTGTGGGGCTGCTCAACTCCTACCTCGGCTGCTGTTGCCATGCCCGCCAGCCCAGAATCGCAGCTAGGATGATACTGGGGGTAAACACGGCGATGAGGGCGTTGAAGTCGGTTGAGGCTATGGATAGGCTGGGCCCTGCGTACTTGATGGCCAGGGAAAACGCTGCGGAGAAGGAGAATACTTTGAGGATGGGGCTGATGTTGGTGTTCATGGATGTGCTGGTTGGTTGTATAGTTAGGGATTGAGAGTATTATTGCAAGTATTGTGTTGCGGCTGCGATCGCGGGCGATCGTTTTTTGCGAGCGTAGGGTAAGATAAGTTTCGGTATTGTAACAGAGCAATTAGCGCAGCACAATTTAGAAGCATCAGGAGCGATTCAGAATGGATACCCAAGAATCAGAGTTAATAGAGAAAATTCGTCAGCAATTTGACAATGCCCCTTATCCTCGAATTCCCCTCGACCACTCTCCCAAAATTGACTATCAATCTCTGTACATTCATAACTTGGTAACAGCTTACTATTTAAGAAATCAAAAAGTTATACAAACTGACGGAAAAATTATTTTAGATGCAGGATGTGGTAGTGGCTGCAAGTCATTGGTTTTGGCTGAAGCAAATCCGGGATCCAAAATTGTTGGCATCGATTTATCCGAAGAGTCTGTTAAACTCGCTCGACAGCGCTTGCAATATCACGGCTTTGACAATGTTGAGTTTCATGCTCTGTCAATTGAGGATCTGCCTAGCTTAAATCAGCAGTTTGATTATATCAACTGTGACGAGGTGCTTTATCTCTTGCCAGACGCAGTTGTCGGATTGCAAGCCATGCAATCGGTTTTGAAACCGGATGGAATTATTCGGACTAACCTCCACAGTTCTCTACAGAGAAGTTCTTTCTTTGCCGTTCAAAAAGTTTTCAAAGTCATGGGATTGATGGATGATAATCCTAGAGAAATGGAGATAGAGCTAGCTAAAGAAATTATACAAAACCTCAAAGATGACGTGGCTATCAAAGCAAGAACCTGGAGTTCTCCTGCACAAAAAAACGAAGAATGGATGCTGGCTAACTATTTGCTACTGGGGGACAAAGGCTCTACAGTACCGGAAGTTTTTTCAGCATTAAAAGCTGCTGACTTAGAATTTATCAGTATGGTCTATTGGCGGTTGTGGGACTTGACGGATTTGTTCAAGGAGCCAAATGACTTACCTGCGTTTCTGGCAATGAGCTTGCCAGACATTACTGTGGAACAACGGCTGCACCTGTTTGAACTTTTACATCCAGTCCATCGTTTGATAGACTTCTGGTGCGGTCTGCCGAACCAAGCTCACTCGTTTGTACCTGTTTCGGAATGGACTGTGGCTGACTGGCAGCAGGCAAAGGTGCATTTGCATCCTCAGATCCGAACTCCCCAGTTAAAAGAAGAACTGATTAAATCTATCGCTAACCACAGTTCCTTCCAGATTAGCCGTTATGTCACTTCGCCAACCTTAGTGCCGATTTTGATAGAGAGCGGTATGGCAGCTTGCTTGCTGCCTCTGTGGGAGGGCGCGCAGCCTGCGATATCGTTAGCGGAGCGCTGGCTCAAGCTCAGACCCCTAGACCTTGCAACCCTGGAACCTGTTAGTCGGGAGAGGGCTTTCGATGAAATAAAGGAACTCTTGATGAGCCTAGAAGTCTTTATGTACGTGCTTTTGGAGCGTTATTGAGCTATCTGTACCTTTCACTGAGACTGCTAAAAACATTTTTACCAACAGTGATATGAAGTTGAGCAGAAGTGGGTAAGTTACATACAAGAGTTAGAAATCAAGCATCCCACCCTCTAGGAGAAACAACCAATGAAAACTGAATTTAAAGCCAGATTCCTGCAACACCTCAATCAAAAAAGACAAGATAAGGGTTTTACCCTGATTGAACTGCTGGTCGTTATCATCATCATCGGTATTCTGTCTGCTATTGCTTTGCCCTCCTTCCTCAACCAAGCGAACAAAGCCAAGCAGTCAGAGGCCAAGCAGTACGCTGGTTCAATGAACCGCGCCCAGCAGGCAGGGTTTGCTGAAAACGGCAAATTTGTCGGTTTCGTTCCTGCGTTAGGGCTTGGCATTAAAACTCAGACTCAGAACTACAAATATAGTATTGCCCCAGCAGCAACACAGGCAGAGCCAACTCTTGCTACGACTACCACTGCTGTAGGAAATATAGCACACGGTCAAAGCAACGTACTCAAATCTTACATAGGGGCGGTAGCACTAATTGCACAAGGTGGCGCGGATAAAACTAGCACCGCAGTCCTGTGCGAAAGTACAGCAGCAGGCGTTGGTCTGCCGGCGGGTCCAGCAGATGCTGCGGATATTACTGCTGAAAACATAAAATGTAATAATACCAGTTGGACAATAGTGTCCAAGTAGATAGTTTCCGATTTAGAAGTGTGTCAAAGTTGGTGTTGTTCCTGCAAGCCTAATTTGAACATTATCATCAAACAATGGGTAGTGTAGCTGACACTACCCATTGTTATTGAATGATGAATTTGCCTGAGATAGATATTCAGAAAAGATCGGACTGATACGCTACTATGACAATTTATTTGCAAAATATTTCATCAGATAGTCGCGCTCATTGGCAGCAACAGGCTAATCAATATTTAATTCAAGGAAATTACACTCAGGCTGAAAATTTATACGAGCAAGCAATTGCAGCGGAGCCGGAAGTCAAGTCCAACTACTGGTACTTGGGGTTGATGCTGCTGTTGCAGGGGCAAGAGATGGAAGCTCAAACAACTTGGCTGGTGGGCATGGCCGACGGGGAAGCGGAACAAGTTGATGAATGGACTGCTCAACTTTTAGGTGTGCTGCAAACGGAAGCCGACCGCCGAGAGAGCTTGTCAGACTATTCTCTTGCTTGGGCGCTCCGACAGCACATCCGGGAAATAGATCCGGCAGATATTAACAACCTGTTGCGCGCGATCGAGCTTTCGATCGAGCTTGAGACTTTTACACCAGATCAACTGACTTCTACAGGCTTGATTGAAATGCTCGAGGTAGAGCCTGGGATGCTCGCCACCGACACGGTTCTAGTGATGCGAGTGCTGCAAAGGGTTTTGAACTGCGTTTCCGCACACCCGTCCGCTTGGAAGTTGGCAGAGACCTGTATAGCTCATGTCCGCGAGCCTCAAACTTATATTAACATTATTATTGAAACCTGTGTTGAACTTGGGTACATCTTAAAGTTAACTAGATTGGCAATAAACTATATTGAATTGGGTTTGCGTTTAGCTCCCAATCAGCCAGAGTTAGTTCGCCACATGGCTTGTTTTTATCAAAATTTAGGTGAATTCGACGAAGGCATAAAAACAGCGAAGCTTTTCTATTCATTACAACAAGACTTACCCGCCAAAGTTTACGCTACTCACTTAATTTTACGGGGGTTGATGAGTGCTGGCGGATATTGGGCAGAAGCGCTTTCGACGCTCGATTGCCTCCACTCGCTCCTAGAATTGCTAATAGCTGAATATCCGACCTCGCTGTCATCTTCTACAGTCTGCGACTTGTTCGTTACCAGCTTTTTTTCCCCCTATTTTCAGGACGATCCGAAAACTAACAGAAAAATAGGCAACCAATTGGCTCAACTGTGCCAGAGCAACGTTCAAAACTATGCTAAGGAGGAGATAGAGCGATATCGGCAGCGACAGTTAGTTCGCAAGAGCCTCGGTATTTCTGGCAAGCCTCTGAAGATTGGCTACCTATCCCATTGCTTGAGGAGACATTCTGTGGGCTGGCTAGCGCGATGGCTGTTTCAGCATCACGATCGGGATAAATTTCAAATTCATGCCTACTTTATCGGCTACAAAGAGGAAGAACACTTTTTACAAAACTGGTATGTCAATCATGTTGATAAGCCGTATCGCTGCGGGATAGTCAGCACAAATATTGCCGAACAAATTGACAGAGATGAAATTGATATCTTGATCGATCTTGACAGTATTACTTTAGATGTGAACTGTGAAGTGATGGCAATGAAACCGGCACCGATACAAGTTACTTGGTTGGGTTGGGATGCTGTAGGATTGCCTGCAATTGACTATTTTATTGCCGATCCTTACGTTGTGCCGGAATCTGCTCAGGATGATTACAGTGAAAAAATTTGGCGATTGCCCCACACTTACATAGCTGTAGAAGGTTTTGAAGTGGGAGTACCGACTTTGCGCCGCGATATATTGAATATTCCGAGCAATGCAGTCGTATACCTCAGCAGCCAGACTGGCTACAAACGGCATCCAGATACAGCGCGACTCCAGGTGAAGATTTTGAAGCAAGTTCCTAACAGTTACTTTTTGATCAAAGGCGGGGCAGATCAAAAATCGATTCAAAAATTCTTTAACCAGTTAGCAGAAGAAGAGGGCTTGGAGGGCGATCGCCTGCGATTTTTGCCAGGAGTTTCTTCAGAGGAAGTTCACCGAGCTAACTTAGGTATTGCAGATGTAGTTCTGGATACTTATCCCTATAACGGAGCCACAACCACTCTAGAAACTCTTTGGATGTGCATTCCCTTGGTGACGCGAGTCGGGCAGCAGTTTGCGGCGCGCAACAGCTACACTATGATGATGAATGCAGGGGTGACAGAGGGTATTGCTTGGACTGATGAAGAATATGTGGAATGGGGAATTCGTTTAGGGAAAGATGCTGCTTTGCGGCAGCAAATTTCGTGGAAACTTCGGCAGTCAAGGCAAACTTCTCCCCTTTGGAATGCTCAGCATTTTACTCGCGAGATGGAAAAAGCCTACGAGCAAATGTGGGAAATTTATCTTCTAAGCTAGCATTATTGAATTGCCTTTCCAAAGGGGATGATTTTAATGACGTTGCTGCTGCATAGGAATATCTTCAATCAAAAGTTGATTGTTGAGCGGCTGTCTTGAGGCAATAAATACCGATCTTGTCAAAATTTCTGTAGGTGGAGGTGAAATCCAATCTATAGGAAACTCTTCGTGATTGGGTTGAGTAATTGGCATATAAACAAAGTTAAAGTATTGCTTCAGTTGGTTGTATACCCACTGCCTGGTAGGTTGGCATCCCTGACCTGATATTGCTTGTGATGGACTCTCTGCCGGTTCTACACAAGGATTGATCGATTCTTCATCCCCAAATGATACACAGGTCTCCAGCAGTAGCATATCTTTGCAGCACTGAGCCATGAACTCGATCGCCTGAGTCGGTTTTTGTAGGTGATACAACACCCCGTAGCAATAAATGATATCGAACTGCCGATTCATTGTTAAATCGGGTTGATCTAGGTTTAGATGCTTTACCTCTAGATTGGGATAGCGGGCAATCAAAATTTCTAGATTACCAGGTCTTGCTTCTGTCGTGACAACTTGACAGGCCCGGTCTAGAAAAAAGCTTGTATGGTCGCCAATTCCTGCTCCAACTTCCAGTACAGTTTTAGCAGCTATATCTAATCCCAAGCTCGCAAGATGCTCCAATCGTCTTTGGTTGTGTCGCTGCACGAAGAGTTGGCTAGAGCGATCGGATTGAAACATAGCTATTGGAGAAATCGACTGCTGATTTAGCGGTTGACTTGCCTGGAATGAGACAACATCGCGATCACTAATGTAATCTTGAATTCTTGCCACGACAGGCAGGGAACCCAGTCCTTGGCTGACAAGCTCTGGAAATTGAGCCAAACTCTCAACAATATTGTTAGCAAAGTTATAGTTAGGGTTGTTGCCGTACTCCAAAGTTAAATACTCTAGTAACTCCAGGGCATAGTCGGGAAAATTCAGAAGATCCGCGAGGCAAGCTAACTTAAGAATTTTATGCGGTGTTTTTAAGGGGCTGTCAAGGTCATGTTGAATTAAATCCCGAAAATAAAAAGCATCTCCCCAAAGCAATTGACCGTTCCGCACTGCTGAGCCAATAGGTGTTCTAGCGCGAAGCCGATATGCTTGTTCTAAATCAAATAGTGTAAAACCTTGTTTTCTAAGATGGGTGTCAACATCAGCAAATAGGGGCTGATTTGAGTATAAGTGTGAAAATTCTACTTCAGCCTGAACCGCTAGAACACTTAGGTTTAAAATTTCCGCAGCACCTTCTAAAACCTGAAGTTCTGCACCTTGAACGTCAATTTGCAGGAAATCTATTTCATCAATTCCTTCCTGCTGGCAAAACTCATCCAAAGTGGTGGTTTCAAATTCAATACAAAAATCTAATTTTACAAGTTCGGGTAGTCCAGAAAAACGCTCCAAGTAAGGTTCATTAGGTCGATAAAGCGAACTGCACATGGGATGTTGTGTGACATAAAGTGTAGATTCACCTACAGACTTGGCTAAGGCTAAAGGAATATGTTTTTCAGTCCAATTGACTTGTCGTGCTTCAAGGTCAGCATTGGCCGCTTCGCAAGCATCTGCATCTGCATCAAAACCGTAAATAGTCAGCCGAGGTGCAAAAATATTCCATCCCTGGCTGCCGTAGTCATCTTCGCTAGTTAATTTACGACAGCCAATATTACAGAGTGTCATGTAAATCCGGTCTAAATGACCGCTTTTTTTCAAACTGTTGAGAAAAACAGGCATACAGCGTCCTTTTGAATTATGAAAAGTTTTCGGATAGATTTAGAGATTGTAGATCGTTAAGATGGCTAGGTAAAGCGATGACATTAAGATTTCCTTGCAAATCTTCAGAAGAATCTACAGCAAGCAACTTTTGCAGATAAGGTTGATAGATAAATAATCGATATCCTCTACCTCTGAGATAATCAGCAGCAGCTAGATTGCTGCGTTGGCCTACGTCGGTATTTTCATAAAGGATTGCAGGCGAAAATTCAGACAAAATTTTGTCGCTGCCAGTCAATACAGAGAGTTCATGTCCTTCTGCATCTATTTTGATAAAATCTACTGTGGTTAGATTTTCTCGTTCAATGAGGCTGTCGAGAGTAAAGCAGGTAACATCTTCAAAGGTACCTGGCTCCATTTTTTCGGCAGATTCGCCAACCACAATTTTGTTTAGTTCACTGGCCAAAGAAAGAGACAACCGAGCTTTCCCTGCGCGATCGCTCGCAGCGCCGGCGCAGACTTTCACCCAGTCGAACTTGCCAATTTTACAGCTTTCTTGCAAACAGCGAACGCAGCTTGAAAAAGGTTCGACTGCTAAAACACGACCCTTAGATCCTACGCGGCGAGCTGCACTAAAGGTGTATACCCCCACATTCGCACCCACATCTATAATAGTCATGCCTGGTTTAATAGAATTGCGCCAAAATTCCATTTCTTTTTCAAACCAGTCTCCTTCTGAAATCAATACCCCAGTCGCATAACTTTGGAAATTTGATTCAACCGCCAATAAAATTTGGTCTTCAAAGGGCACGTAAGTGAAATAACTTTCCAATTTTAACTCTGTCCATCTCCACTCGAGAGAATGAGGACGATATTTGTATAAATTACGAGCATAATTTAGCCAGTAATTTGCTTTTTCTGTCTGTTCTAAATTTTTGTAGGCGAGGTAAAGCGCTTGCAAAATTGGTGCTGAATCGGGAGCTTTCTGTCTAGCGCGATGCAGGTATAACAACCCTTCCCATAAATTGTTGATCAAGCTCGATATTCCGAGCGTTAAATTAATCGAAATGGAATCTGGGAAAACTTGAGCTGCTAAGTGTTTGATGAAAAGTCCTCTAGTGTTGTAAGAGACAAGCAGTGACCGACAGAGCACTTCAGTCAACAACATAACTGCTTGAGTATAACCCTCTTTTGCTTGTATAATTTGAGTGAGATTTTCGTTCCGGTAGCTTCTAAAACAGTTATATATTTGGGGAAAATATACAATTGCTGGCAAAATTTGAGCTATCGAGCTATCAGCATAGTGTAGAGTATCGATAAATGATGCCAGCGAAATTTCACTGGCTTTTAATATTTCTCCTGTCATGGCAAGCACAACAGCAAGATGAGCGGTACAGAGAGGATGATCGCGCAACTCTACTCCTCTATTTAAAGCTTCTAGTGCCATATTAAAATAGAGTTCTTTGACGGATAAGTCTGGACACCTTTCGGCTTGTATCAATGCCACAACAGCAAAATTATTCAAATCTGCTGCGGATACAGGTTCGTCCCAAGATGTATTTTCAAGACTTGACTTTATGCGCAACCAAGTATTTAAATCTAGAGTCGGACAATTTGTTTTAATATATTGTAAGTAGCAATCTACAGGTGATTGTTCTTGAAAATAATTTTCTGTTTGAGAATCAGTCAGAGATTCTAGCTCTGGAGAAATGAAGTTCCAATCTCCTTCTTTTGACTGAACAACTCGCCTGTTACTGAAGCTATCGAACTCGCAGGAAGGCAGGCTTTCGGCTTTGACGGCTGCGATCGCCTGTTCATTTTCGTTTTCCAAAGCAAGTCTAGCTTGGATGCGGCCGAGCAGAACATCCCACTGCCTTTGCTCCAAATTTCCCACTAAGGATATTTCGGCAGATTCCGTAACCTCTAAATCTTCCTCCATCAAAAGATTCATCGCCACGCCCGATAAAGCCAGATTTGCCTCTTCCTGAGAAATGTTGGCAGTATCTACGAGTAATGTCATCTTCATTCTGTGAGGGTGAGTGGCGATCGCCCTAATCGCTTTTGTCAAATCTGTGCCAAGAGACTCTTCTGATGCTGACCAATCTGGGAAAACGATCAAATTAATTTCCCTCAGCTTTAAAGCTTGAAAAGCAGCATCTATCAAAGTCGTGCTAACTATCCTTGCCATTTTTGACCAAGAAAACTTTTTCGCTTGTTCTAGTCCTTCTGCAATTAAAGCTCTGCGGACATCTGGCTTTTGTACCTCACAAAGTGCCTTTGCAAGCTCGTTAACGTCAGTATCGCTAACAGATAAGGCTGCTTTACCCACAACTTCAGGGATAGAAGCGTTAAGACAAGTAATGACGGGACATCCGCAAGCGAGCGCTTCTAGAAGTGGTAGACCAAAACCTTCATATTTAGAAGGATAAACGAGGGCAACTGCACCAGAGTAGGCGACACTCAACTCGCGATCGCTAAGTTCCAGTATGTGGACTGCGCTGCCTGACGTATATTCTCTAAACTCATCTTTAAATGGGAAGCGTTTCCCCGTACAGACAATATCAAATGCTTGTCTTGTAGGAAGTTGACCAAAAGCTTGAAAGAACAAATCTGTATTTTTATGAACATCTCCAGCACCCACCACAAGGAAATAAGGTTTGAATATCCCATACCTAGTCTTAAAATAGGTAATTTCTTCTTGATTTGCTGGCGAAAAACTGCTGGCGACTCCACAATGAGCTACTGCGATCGACTCCACAGCAATATCTGGGAAAAATTTGACTAGATCGGAAGCGGTATTTTGAGAAATTGCAATATGAGCTGATGCGTGGTTAATAGCGCGATGCTTTTCTCGCCACATAGGCTTGTCGAGGTTAGCCCCCCATATTTCGGGAAGCATATCATAAGCCATGAATACAGAGGTTGTTGTGATCGGGGTTGTGTAGTAAGTGGAGATAAACAAGTCAGCCTCCAATTCGTCGCAAACTTGCTGTAGGATTTTCTGATCGGCATCTGTGCTGTCATAACTATAAGCGGGAACAGGACGGTAATTAATACCGGGTATTTTCGGTGCTGTTCCGGCCCGATCGAGCACAATTATATGCTTGGCAAAATCCTGTGTTACCCACTCTTCTAAGAGCGATCGCCACACGCGAGCAATCCCGGTATTGTAAAGCTGGAAAAACACGCCGTCCACAATAATCCTGAGAGGCTGTTCGGTAAGTGCAGTTTGCCTCTGCACCTTTTCTGGCTTGACAAAATGCCACTCATTACTATCCTTTTCTCGCCGCGCTATCGGTGCTATTCCCAATGCCTCTGCGGTATCAATCATCGTCCCATCTGATACCCAGGAAAAATAATTGCCTAGGCGCACGGGAAAAGTCGTTGCAGCTTGCAGTGACATCCATTCTGCCACTGCATTTTTGTAACCGTAATACCGTTCCTTAAAGCGCAGTTGTTCAGGAGTCACATAAGCAAAATGTTGAAACACCAAACCCAGTCTTTCTGTTTCTTCGTGAAGGAAAGGATTGACAGTAGCAATATCCCTAACTTCACCGTCTGCCAAAGGTTCAACTAATGTGGGGGGCGAATGTCTTTTCCACATCGCTCCCGGTTTATACCTCCAAGTCCGCAACCATTCCTGCTGGGGATGCTGAGAATAACAGTTGCGCGTGCTAACAGCTAGGTTTTCTCCGACAAAAAACCAAGACCAGTAGTAAGCTGCTGTTTTTTCTGGATAATCTGTAAACATCTGCCGGACTGTACAAATCTGCTCAACCGTCCACAGTTCATCTACATCTACTTGCCATAGCAAACACTCCCGATTAATCCTTTCCAAGGGTGCATTGACCATTTCTAGTTTTCCATCCCAGAAAACTCCCGCTCCTTTCCGATAAATTGTTACATTCTCTGGATAGATCTGCGCCAGTTCATCTAAGTATTCTGTTGTCCCGTCCTTGCTGCGGCCGTTGTCGTGAAGCTCATCGGTAATCTGCCCGCCGAATTTAAGCATCCAAGCACTATCGTGTTTTTGCTCAGCTACACCCTCAACAATATGCCAGTGCCACTTGAAGGGCAGTTGTTTAAATACTTCTATGTGGTAGCGGATAAAAGGCTGACCGTTGAGGACTATTGTCAAAAAGTTAATTGGCATAGATTCTCGAAAAATTGGTTCGCTATCCCAGGGGTCAAATGGTATTAATTTTTCCGCCGACAAGTGCGGGCGAAAGAAAAATTTTCCTGTTTCGTTTAGCATACAAGCTGCAAAGGAAAATGAGCTATTTGAAATTGCTACAATATCGCACTGGCTCAATAAATAAAAATCTGGATAAAACTCGCCTTCCGGTAACTCCAAACCTAAATCTTTTGCTGTGATGGGATTGTACTCCGCAAAATCACTTAAAACTTTTTCCGGTTCATCGCTGGCAATAAATAGTATCGGTTCATCAAGAGTTTCCCACAAACCTTTTAGCCATTCTTTGTACCATTCGCTCGGTGCGATGAAGAAATCGCTGTAGCCGTAGTCTCCCCGCCGCAAGTGCAAACCGACGATGGTTTTGCCGCGCGATCGCAAACAATCCAAGACCTCCTTCATTTTATTTTCTATTGCCGGTACCGGTTTGAACAGCGCTCTAAAATACTCCTTGCGCGGTGCATAATACTTTGTATGGTACTGAAAGTAACCCCAGAAATCCACATTTTTGAATGTTTCTTTTGCATTAGGTATGCGAGCTTCTAAAAGGTTATTAGTTGCTTCGCTAACTACAGGTAACTCCTGAGAAATTTGCTGCTCTTTGCAGCCAAAGAGAGCCTGACCAATCCAAGCTGGCGTCTCTACCTTCAAGTTATGTTCTTTTGCATATATTTTCAAGAAGGCATACTGAAATATTTGATTGGCAAACCGCCCGTTTCTACCCAGCGTGGACATTGTAATTACTGGCTTTTTCACATAAAACGCATCGCCCCAAGATGGATGGAACGGTGTTGTAGTTGCTACGCGATCGAAACCGCACATCTCCAGAAACTCATCAATTTCGTCAATTAAAGCACATCCTTCATACAGTTCTTTATAATTAACTTCTGTATTAATTGCCTCAATGTGTTTGAGAACATTGGTTGCTCCCTCCAAAGCCAAAAGCTCTGCACCTTGAATATCAATGTTTAATATATTAAAATCTGCGGCATTAATTTGAAGTTCTTCTAAAAGTGTATCCAGAGTCCTCGACTCCACAACTACACGATCGACTTCCTTTATTTCTGGATAAATATCCTGATGATACTTCAATGGCAATATGGAACTGCTTTGATCCAGAGAAGTCACATATAATGTGCTTGTGCCGTTGATATTGCTAATTGCACAATTCACAGCTAGCACGTTGGGAAAACCACCTATATTCGTTTTCAAACGTTCAAATACAGCAGGGTTGGCTTCAACAAATAGTACCCTTTCTACCCCCATCGTTTGATATGTTGCAATTTCCTTGCCTTCGTGTGCCCCAATGTGAATAACGCCACGCGGTACAACAGAATGTTTTACGCAAAGCTGCTGCAAATCGAGCAGTTTTGGTGCTCCAGTAAAAATCAAAGCTGTGAACCTTTCGTTTACCGCTAAAAAGTTGATATACTCATAATTCTCATGTTCTGGTGAAAACTGGGGTAAGGGTTGTAAAGCATTGGGCAGTATTTTAAATATTGTGTAACGAAATCTTTGTAAATGCTCAAATACTTGTTTTAATGTGATGTTAGCATCGACAAATGTTCCGCCATACTCAAACTGAATATAATCTACTTTGCCTTTCTGTAAAAGGTTAGTTGCTCCGTAAAGAACTTCTAGTTCGCCCCCTTCTGTATCAATTTTTAAGAAATTAATTCGCCTTATGCCCCTTGTTTGGACATAATCATCAAGGGTAGCTGTTAAAACCTGAAATGGCTGAGGCGACTGAATGTTATACTGTTTTTCGATTTCTAATCGGCGGTGAAATGTACTCCACCCTGAAAATTTTTCGTAATAATAAAATTCCCTGATTTCCGGTTGGTGTGCTATTGCCAAGTTGTTTAACACGAGTTGACCGCTTTTAATCGGTTCAGCCAGGTTTTGTAGAAGTGTTTGATATATTGGCGGTGCTGGCTCAAACAAATGGATTTGAACGTCGGGGCATATGTTTAATACTTGATTTGTCCAGCTACCTATGTTTGCGCCAATATCGAAAACTACATTGCCGGAAGCAATAAAATTTTCGATAATTTTCAATTCATAGTTATTTATAGACTCTCCGTTATTAAGATTGTTAACATACACGCCAGCGGTTTGATGATTTTCTTCCTGTTTGCCGCTGCTTGTATTGCCTAAAGTTGCAATCGAATCTTGGCAATACTGAACAATTAGTTCTTTTGTCAGCAGCGGAACAGCAATAATAATATCATCAATAATTACAATATGTCTGCTGTTTTTTCCTAAATTTAGCAAATTCAACACTGCGTTAATATCTGGCCATTGTTGAGATGAATGGGGCTGCGGTGGAGGAGATAAAAACAATCGGGCATCATCAATAAAAATAAAATGTTCGCAGTCAGAGCGGTTGATGATTTCGATTTCGGCGAGCAAGGGACACTCATCCCTTTCCCCATAAGTTAGCCCTCCGCTCCAATGAGCATCAAGCCAGAATAAACTTGAATTTTCAAGTTTTGAAACTGTTTCTTCCAGTAAGTTTCTGGTATCACCGTACAGAAAGTCTATGTTTTTGATATGACCATATTTTTGGGTGACTTTTTGATAAATGTCTTGAGAATACTCTATTGTAAAAACTTGTTCAAATACTTGGCTTGCCCAGTATGCTGTATGCCCTTGATAAGTTCCTGTTTCAATAAAATTATTAATCCCGTAAACTTCTTTCAGTTTGTATATAATTTCGGTCGGCGGCCCCATGCGTACTATGCCCATATTAAATCCTTTATGAAACTAAGTTAGCCATTTGAATTATGAAGAACCATTTAATTTGAAAGTTATAAATCTACTGTTATGATCACGGGTTACCGATCGCCCTTTCCTTACTTCTTCCCCTTCGCCTGCCGCAACAGTGCCTGATAATCAGCCCGATCGCCATTCAACTTCACCAACTTCTCCAAAGGCTCGATCGCCCCTTTCCCATTATTCATCTCCAACCGCACATTTGCCAACCCCTCAAGAGCCGTCTGATTCTGAGGTTCCCGCTGCAAAACCGTTAGATATCCCCGTTCCTGGGCCGCCAGTAGAGACTCCTGAGAAACAGCAACAGCTACAGGTTTTTGTTGGTGCTGGCTGCTCAAACCGCTGCTGAACAGACTCACAATACCAAAAATCGTAGAACCAGCAAAACCAGCCATCGATACAAACGCAAAAATCTGCTTAATTCGATCGCCCTTACGAACCCGACTATCACTAGAACTTTTCTGCGTACTTTCCATCGTCAATCCTTTGCCTAGAAGGTTTCCAGGCACTTCCTGAGTACCTGTATCTAGAATGCCCAAGTTCGATCGCAAAACGATCAGTTTTAAAATGTGGAATTCTTTAACACAAAATTTGAAATTTGTCAACACTATTTAAATAAGAATTATGGAAGTGCGATCGAGAGTGAAGGACGATCGCACTTATAATTCTTTAGCCGTTATCCTGCGGTAATTCTCCAAACTGCGATCGATAACGCTCTAACAAAGCTTCGAGTTCAGCAGCCCGTTGACTTTCAGCTTCAGCCCGTTGACTTTCAGATTCAGCCCGTTCCCGTTCCGCTTCAGCCCGTTCCCGTTCCGCTTGCAAAGCTGAAGCCAATTCATCAGGAATCAATAATTTTTGTCCATTATCTTCCCGATAAAACCCAATCAGTTTGCCTTCTATTTCTAGTCGCAATTGCAATACATCGCTGCGACTATCTCTAATTAATTCATACCCATCTTCTCCCAATCGATACCCACGCAATTGTTCAGAAATCCATTCGCCTCTAGGGTCAAACAACCAATATTCCTCAACTTCTATCCCCTCATACAAGTCTTTTTTATTGATTATATCTTCCGACTTTGTACCCGGTGATGTCATTTCAAAAATCACTTTCGGCACTTGCCCTTCTTCCCAGATTTTGTAATTATCTCTGCCACCTGGTTCTACATCAAAAATCACCATCACATCAGGTGCTACGCGCAGTTTTGGGAATCCTTGAGCGTAGTATAAAAATTGGTTTGCTAAAACAGTAGCTCGACGGTCTGTGAGGTATTGTTTTAAGACTTCTAAAGTGGTTAAAATTGCGTAAAGATGGTCGTAAGTTTCTGCCACTGGTTCTCCATCAGCGCTAGGGTATATAATTTCAGAAGTTTTGAGGGTGGTAACGACTGCTGTCATGGTCGTGCTTCCTGTGAGTTGTAGCTCTATTATAAACTTTTCTGGTGTTAAGCTGGCGCGCATCTAATTTTAACAATCCTGTTTCTGGAAACAACGAGTGGGGCGATGCTCCTAGCTTGCCCCAAAAAATTAAATTTTAATGCCGCAACAGCTTACCAATTCTTCAATGATGCCACATACGCTCAATATTTTTGACTAATAATTGAGCTCGATCGCCCTTTTGAATGCCTTAACTGCCTCAACATGACTCGGCATATTAACACACCTGACAAGTAAATCAATATCGAGTTCTGGGAGCAATTGAGAACTCGCAATCTGTTCGTATCCTTCCTCTCCCAGAGCATACAAAGACAGTCGGCTATTTTCCCAAAACCAGACTTCAGGAATTTACAGGCGTTTGTAAGCCTCTAGCTTATCAATTCCGCCGCTAGTTACGACTACTTCAATAGCTAAATCTGGACGTTCTCTATCAGCACCCAATTCGTAAGATTTGTCTGCTTCACATTTCACTCGTTCCGATTCATTTTCTAAAGTCAGAGACTCCGTAGGGGTGAAATCGATTCCTGTCGCCATCATGTAAGTTTCTACCAACGCACCGATACGTCCCTTGGCTGTTTCGTGTTTTCTTCCAGCTTTTTTCTGAATCTCCAGTATCCCATCTAAAAATGACAGCCGAACTCCGGGAATATCCAGCATCGGTTCTAACCTTTTGAATTGTTCCCAGCTTAACCCAGGAAATAGCAACGGTCGATCTAATTTTTCTTCTAATGTTGTTGCAGTCATGGCGCTATTTTATTCCTAATGTAAAATCTCCAATCGCTCGACCTTCAAATGGCATCAGGATCGATACCTTGACCTATCAAGTATGCCATTAGGCGATCGGCACGCTGGCGTTCCTCATCGGCCCGCTGTTGTTCCTGTTCCACCCGTTCCGCACCCCACAGCAACAAATTGCCATTCTCATCCCACCAGCGCAACCAATAACCCGTTCTCTGAGATTTTTTTCCTGACCAAACCCCCAAAAATAATCCCATTGATTCTATCCAAAATCGGCGATCGGCATCGGGTTCTTCTTGCAG
Source organism: Microcoleus sp. PH2017_08_TRC_O_A (assembly GCF_020738665.1). Lineage (NCBI taxonomy): Bacteria > Bacillati > Cyanobacteriota > Cyanophyceae > Oscillatoriales > Microcoleaceae > Microcoleus > Microcoleus sp. PH2017_08_TRC_O_A. The sequence goes on along the minus strand of NZ_JAEQCE010000042.1, from coordinate 56,769 downwards.
TTCGTACTTTCCAGCAACCAAGCGGTATATGTCCAATTCTCCCGATCGCGGGTCAAAAATTGCATACAGCGGAACCTGCAAAATTTGCTCGTAAAACCGCCACTTTCCATAAGGATATGTCGGTTTCACAGAATACCCAGTCTCGTCATCATCCTCATATATAAATTCCATCACTATTGCCGGTAATTCTCCCTGTGCATTGGGAGTATAACTGCGACGAATTTCTCCCGGTTCTGGAGGCAATACTGAGGAAACATACACCCAATCTGGTGCTTTTACAATTATTTTGTTGTTGACTTTGGCGCACAATCCAAAATTGGAAGCTATCAGCATTGAAGGTTGGATAAATCCTGCGATTTCCAAGGATTCTCTGAGGGCTGCTACTAACAGCGGTTGGTCGATGTTTTCCACAGGATCCTCTGGTAAGTTGAAATCCTCTGGCATTTTTTCCCAAGTTACGTTGTACTCGAACGGGATTAGTTTTATTTCTGGTAATGATTTTTCCGTCATTGGTTTTGATTGTTGTGTTGCAATTAATTTTTGGGAGATTCTGAATTTTTGATTGAGAGTTAAGATCGATCGTCCCACCGCTTCAAATTGCATCGGGATCGATACCCTGACTTCTTAAATATGCCGCAAGTCGATCGGCCCGCTGTTGTTCTTGTTCGGCCCGCTGTTGTTCCTGTTCGGCCCGCTGTTGTTCTTGTTCGGCCCGCTGTTGTTCTTGTTGGACTCTTTCGATACCCCACAGCAACAAATTGCCATTCTCATCCCACCAGCGCAACCAATAACCCCTCCTCTGAGATTTTTCTCCTGACCAAACCCCCAAAAATAATCCCATCGATTCTATCCAAAATCGACTATTAGCATCTGGTTCTTGCTTTGTATACTGTCCTGAAACCAAAAGGTATACTTCTAATTCTCCCGATTTAGGATCGAAGATTGCATAAACTGGAACTTGCAAAATTTGCTCGTAAAACCGCCACTTGCCGTAAGGATATTTTGATATTGTCGAATATTCACTGCCCTTAGTATCCGATAAAAATTCCATCACTACTGCCGGCACTTCTCCCTCTGCATTGGGAGTATAACTGCGGCGCACTTCTCCTGGTTCGGGCGGCAATACTGAGGGAACGTACACCCAATCTGGGGCTTTTACTATTGTTTTGTCGTTGACTTTGGCGCACAGTCCAAAGTTGGAAGCTATTAGCATTGAAGCTATGATAAATCCTGCGAGTTCTAAGGATTCTCTGAGGGCTGCTGCTAACAGCGGTTGGTCGATGTTTTCCACAGGATCGTCGGGTAATTTGAAGTCATCGGGCAATTTTTCCCAAGTTATATTGTACTTGGTTTGCGTTGCGGGCGGTTTTGATAATGTTTGCGTCATTGCTTTTTTTGTTTCGCTTGAAAGAGGTTTTTTTTAATAAGATTTGCACAACTACTTGAATCTCGGGGTGCGCACTGCCAACCTTACTAACTGAAACCTCTACAATGCGCACCTTCCTAACGGTAGGGCGCGCCACGCGCACCTTACCGACGGTTATTCAATGATACCATATTTCAAGGAGTATTTTCGGGAGCAACTGGTTCTGCTGACCTTGAAGTTTGAGAAGGTATAACAGGCAATTTTTGCGGTTTGTGCAAACTGGGAAATCCAGGCTTTACTGATTGATTTATTGCCGTTGTATTTGCATTTACTTTCTCTGAAATAGGAGCTAATGTTTGAGCGACTTTAACTTGCTGCCGCAGTTGTTCTGTCGAGCCCAACAAGCCTCCCAAGCCGTTAAACAACCTGCGAATGTTGTTGCGGAAAGCCGGGTCTCCCGTCACTTCATCCACGTCGGAAGTGATTTTCTGCACGTTCTGAAATGTAGCTCGTGCCGAATCTAGGGTTTGCTGCAATAATAGCAAAGTGGCGGGATTGTTTACCTGGTTGGATAAATCTCGCAAAGTAGCAGAAGCTTGGGCCGCATTTGCTGATAAGACTTCTAAATTAGTTAGCAATTGTCCTTGGTTGATGCGATTAATTGTTGGACTCAAACTGCTGACGGCTACCCGCAATTCTTGACTGCTTTGATTGATGTTATTCAGGGTTGAGACTAAACTGGCGCGGTTGGTTGTTACTAATGAATTGACTTCGTTTGCTGTTAATGTGATTCTATTTGCTGCTTGAGTTACTGAATTGGCTGAATTTATGGCAGCGGCCGATACGGCTTTTGTGGAAGTGTCTGCTGTGGCTGCTACTTTGGAAACATCTGCTGCAACTCCTGATATTTCTCCTTTGAGGGACTGGTTTAAGCTGGATGCTTCTCCTTTTAACGATTGAGTTAAATTGTTGACTTCTACTTTCAAAGATTGATTTAAACTGTTGGCTTCTCCTTTTACTGATTGATTTAAAGTTGCTAATTCGCTTTTTAGTGATTGAGTTAAGTTGCCAACGTCTCCTGTTACTGATTTATTCAATGTTTTGATTTCTGCTTTGGCTGTTTGAGTTAAACTTGATAAATCTTGAGTGAGTTTAGCTGCACCTTTAGCTGTACTGGCTGTATTCTCTGCAATTGATTTAATATTGTTGAACAGCGCGGGGTCGGTGTATAAATTAGATAGGCGGACTGTGGATCTAATTAGTTCGTCGAGACTGACTCCAGCTTGACCTTTTAAGCGCGAATTTTTGCAGATTATCTCAGGGGGACAGTCGGCACTAATGGGATTGGCGGTGAGTAAGGATTCTGGCAAAATTGAGTTTGGGGTAATGTCGATCGACGATTCGCCAATTAAACCCGATTTATTTGCTTCGATCGCCACATCCCGGGGCATGACTAAAGTACCGGGGGCTATCTCCAGCATCACTTCTACGCCGTTAGCGCTGGCTTTGAGGGCGGTAATTTTACCGACGGCGACGCCGCGATACCTGACGGGCGTGCCTATTTGCATTCCCTGGGCGCTGGCAAATTCTACGGCGAATTTGTAGCTGCGGTTGCCTAGCTGCACGCCCTGTAGCCAGAGCACTAAGCCCCCAAATAAACCGATTCCTACTAAAATCAAGAATCCGACAGAACCTTCTCTTACAGTTCGCGATCGCATATTGCCTCCTTTGGCAATTGGCAGTTGGCAGTTGGCAGTTGGCAGTTGATAGTTGATAGTTGATAGTTGATAGTTGGCAGTTGGCAGTTGGCAGTTGATAGTTGATAGTTGATAGTTGGCAGTTGTTAATTTTTATCTGATGTGTTGCCTATAGATTTTAGATAGGCGTTTAGCCGGGGTGACAGTTCGTCAATAATTGGCTTGAGTGTTTCTACTTGTGTAGTTGTTAGTAGTTGCCTAGTATAAGCCCGTCTCAACCAGTGCTTTGTTTCATATAAAGAACCTCTGGCAATCTTGATAAATCTCCGATGATCCTGATAGCTGCCTCGACCATCTCCTTCAGCAATATTAGCACCAATACTATCAGCAGCTCGAATAATTTGCTTGCCGACCGTATCTTTAGCTAGTGCGTCCCATTTTATAACAATATTCCAAATTTCATCAGCTAATTTTTCTGATAATTTATAAACATCTAATTTTTGAAAATTTGTTTGTGACATATCCCATCTCCCAATAATACAAACAATTAACCACTGCCAACCGCTTTCCTAACAACCGCCCACTGTTAACTAACAACTGCCCACTGTCAACTAACAACTAACAACTGCCCACTGTCAACTAACAACTGCCAACTGCCAACTGCCAACTGCCAACTGCCCACTGCCAACTAACAACTGCCAACTGCCAACTGCCAACTGCCAACTGCCAACTGCCAACTGCCCACTGCCAACTGCCAACTGCCCACTGCCAACTGCCCACTGACAATTGACTATCCAATCACTTGAATTGGGCCGGTAACGCTGCCACTAAAAAATTGTTTAATTAACAAATTATCTGTCGATGCAATGTCGCTGACAGTTCCCTCCCACTGCACTTTGCCTTGATAGAGAAACACGATGCGATCGGCAGTCCGGCGAATGGTACTGTCTTGGTGAGTGACGATCGCATAAGTGCTGCAAACTCCCTGAGCTCTCTGCAAATCCCGAATTAAATCTTCAATTACCGTCGAAGCGATGGGATCTAAGCCCGCCGTCGGTTCGTCGTACAACAAAACCTCCGGATTGTCCCTCGCATTATCGGGATTTGCCATGATGGCGCGGGCAAAACTTACCCGCTTCCGCATTCCCCCAGACAACTGCGCTGGATAGCGTTCGCCAATTCCCCGCAAACCCACCATCTCTAACTTTTCCTCGACCAATTCCCGAATCCGGCGGCGTGGCAGCTTAGAATGCTGGTACAGTAAAAAACCGACATTCTCCTCTACCGTAAGCGAATCAAACAAAGCAGCTTGCTGAAATACCATCCCAATCCCGATCGGATCTGCCACGTCGTCCACCCATCCCATCCGCCGTTGTCCCTGAACGAAAACCTCGCCGGCATCCGGGGCCAACAAACCCGCGATTATCCGCAAAATCGTAGATTTCCCCGTCCCGGAAGGGCCAATAATTGCCAGGGCCTCTCCCCGATATATCCTCAGATCAACTCGATCGAGGATCGGGTTATCCCCGAAGGACTTACTTACCCCCTTGAGTTCGATTAGCGGCTCAGCCATAAGATGCGATCGATTATTATGTTGTCAGTCATCAGTCATCAGTCTAGCTAATGACTAATGACTCATGATTAATGAGTAATGACCTAAATTGACTGCCAGAATCAAAACTCTCTTGTATTGTAAATTTGTCAGCTTGAGCTATTCCAATACCATTAAGACTAATTAACCATGTCAATTAGTTCATTTCCTAAAGCCCTGCGAGTCTTTGCCAAAGCTAAGCAGGTTTTTGTCCAATCCAGAAATCCTTACCCTCCCTCTTTGCGGAACGGGCGAGTTCACCAGTGGTTTAAGTGGTTGGCCCCCGGACTGTTGGTGAAACGGTGGCTGCTGATCAGTGCTAGCGGTGTGGTACTTGCCACTTTGGGTTTAGCGATTTGGACTGGGATGACTCCGATCTTTTTGCTGTTGCAATTGTTGAGAAATTTTTTGACTTGGATTGCGGAAGTTATTCCCAATTACGTGTCGGGCCCGATCGTGATTGCGGGCGGGATTTTGTTAATTCTGTGGGGCCAAACTCGCAGTTTGAACTCAATTACCCAAGTGCTGATGCCCGAAGGGAATGAGGAATTGGTCGATCGACTCCTCAACCACCGCCGCTTGCACCGCGGCCCTAAAATTGTCGCCATTGGAGGGGGTACAGGCCTTTCTCATTTGCTTAGGGGATTGAAAGATTACAGTGCCAAAATTACTGCGATCGTCACGGTGGCCGATGATGGCGGGTCTTCCGGGCGACTGCGACGGGAAATTGGAGTATTGCCGCCGGGAGATATTCGCAATTGTTTGGCCGCTTTGGCCGATGAGGAAAAGTTATTAACTGAGTTATTTCAATATCGCTTTCAGGCTGGTGACGGTTTGGTTGGTCACAGTTTTGGGAATTTGTTTTTGACTGCGATGAGCGATATTGCTGGAGATTTGGAACAGGCGATCGCCGCCAGTTCAAAAGTTTTAGCAGTGAGGGGGGAGGTGCTGCCGGCTACTCTGAGCGACGTTTCTTTGTGGGCAGAACTGTCTGATGGCCGGAGAATTGAGGGGGAGTCCAGCATCACCAAAGCTAACGGAAAAATCGTCAAAATTGGCTGCAATCCGGCTAATCCTCCGGCTTTGCCCAGGGCCGTCGAAGCGCTGCGGGAAGCGGATTTTATTATTATTGGGCCGGGGAGTCTTTATACGAGTGTGATTCCGAATTTGTTGGTGAAGGAAATTGCTGATGCGATCGCCAATAGTGAAGTTCCGCGCATTTATGTGTGCAATATTATGACTCAGCCGGGGGAAACAGACGGATACAGCGTTGCCGATCACATTCGGGCGATCGATCGGGCTTGCGGCCGCCCCCTATTCGATGCTGTAGTAGTTCAAGGAAAAGTCCCATCTGCAAAATCTTTGATCCGCTATTCTCAAGAGAATTCCTATCCGGTTGTGCTCGATAGAGAAGCCATAACGCAACTGGGGCGGCGAATTGTGATCGCCAACGTCATGGATGAAGATAAAAATACCGGTTTAATTCGCCACAATTCCCAAAGATTGGCGGGGATGTTGCTGCGTTGGTACGGGCGAGCCCAGAATATTTAAGCTGATTAAGGGGGAGATGGGGAGATGGGGAGATGGGGAGATGGGGAGATGGGGAGATGGGGAGCATCTCATTTTTGCAAAAAGCATTTTTTTTACAGTGCTGTCCCCGCTCGCGTGCTATACAAAGCACGCGAGCGGGGACAGCACTCTTAAAGCAAAACTGAGATACACCCCAACCGATAATGACTAATGACTGCTGTTCGCGAGCGTCCCCGCTCGCACTTCTGACTAATGACTAATGACAACTGACTAATGACTACTGACTACTGACTACTGACTGAAATGAAAACTTTGCTTGCAGATTTTGAGGCTACGCGCCAGTTTGGTATTGCGTTAGGTCGATCGCTCCCACCAGGCACTGTAATCTTGTTACAAGGAGACTTAGGCGCCGGCAAAACCACCTTGGTTCAAGGTATCGCCGAAGGTTTGGGAATCTCCGAATCTGTGGAAAGTCCTACTTTCACCCTGATTAACGAGTATTTTGCAGGGCGGATTCCGCTGTATCATCTAGACTTGTATCGACTCGAACCCGAAGAAGCGGAGGCTTTGCACTTAGAGAGTTATTGGGACGGATTAGAAAGGGATTTGGGGATTGTGGCGATCGAATGGGCCGAAAGATTGCAGTACAAACCCGAAAAATATTTGCAAATTTCTTTGATTTATCTCGATAACGGGCGCCAAATTGAAGTGATGGGAACTGGCGAGTTATTGGATTGGGAATGGGAAAATTGAGAAAATGGCTATTCCCTACGGGATAGCTACAGCGCGTACTTACTGCGGCGGGCGGTTGACTCGAATCAATTTGCCCCTCAAAGTTTCTTCACCAGCAATAGCATCATTAATGCGTGTTGCCAATATTTCTACATTCCGATTTTTAGTGCAGACAATAATACCTGCATGGTCTGGCTTTCGGTTGTGCAGTCCGATAAAATCAAACCGATTTAATGTCAAAATAGCGCGATCGTTACTCACAGCAAATTCTAGCACTTCAGGATCGGGAATGCCCAGATTTGCTTTTCCTGCTTCCTGAACTGTAAGCACATTGTGACCAAAAGCCCGCAGCAATTCCACAACTGGCAAAGGAAATTGTTCGTCTGCATATAATAATGCCATAAGTTATGCTTCCTCATTTTTGCTGATTGCTTGTTCAATTTCCTCTATATGTGAATCAGCATAAGTCCAAACATTGACCAAATCAGCAGCACTTAGATGGGGATAAAATTGGAGAAGTTCGGAATCGCTTGAACCTTCATTGCGAAAACCAACAAGCAGCCACACTGGAATGCGAGTTTTGGCAATACAAGCATCGCCGCCGCACACTTCGGGAGTCTTGGTAATTCCCGGCCAGCTATTGCTTAAACTTTGGGTTAACAGCCGTATTGCTTCAGATTTCTCGGTCGGAGTTAAGGCAAGAAGTTGTGTTTCTAGTTCTTGGAGCATAGGTAATATCGCCTCGATCGTAAGGGAATATACTCTGATAATTTTAGCACAACTTTTGCTGTAATGTTTTAGGTATGTAGTTGCGCTTCAGCGCTGAAGCGCAACTACATACCTTTGTTTATATAAATTGACTACTCAACGTCAAATGTCAAGGCTTTACCCCTGACATTTGTATCTAATTTACCGTTCTCAAAAACAACTTTTCCTCCCACAACTGTCACCACGGGCCATCCAGTTAAATTCCAACCTTCAAAGGAACTCCAGCCGCACTTACTCGCCATTTCTGCTCCGATCACCGGGCGGTAGTTGTCCAAATCAACTAAAACTAAATCGGCGTCAAAACCCGGAGCGATCGCCCCTTTGTTCGGAATCTTATAAGCCTTCGCAACAGCCGCAGACATCCAATTAGCAACTTGTGCAACTGTACACCTTCCCTCGACTGCTTGCGTCAACATCAAAGGCAAAGAAGTTTCAACTCCGGGCATTCCCGATGGGCTATTTGGATATTCTTGAGCTTTTTCTTCTAACGTGTGCGGCGCGTGATCGGTGGCGATAAAATCAATTACGCCATCGAGTAAAGCTTGCCAAAGTATTTCGTTATCGCGGGTGTCCCGCAACGGCGGATTCATCTGGGCTAAACTGCCAATCTTCTCATAGGCGCTGGTATTTAACAGTAAATGCTGCGGCGTTACTTCTGCTGTTACCCAACTCGGTTTTTCTTGTCGCAAAAACTCGGCTTCGTCGCCAGTTGAAAGATGCAGAATGTGCAGTCGGCGCTGATATTTTTTAGAAAGTTTTACGGCTAGCTGAGTTGCTAACAAGGCTGCTTGATTGTCTTGAATTTGCGAGTGTACAGCTAAATCGGTACTGCCGGCAAATTCCTGACGACGCTGATTAATTCTAGTTTGATCTTCGGCGTGTACTGCAATTAATCGATCGCCCTTTGCGAAAACTCGCTCTAAATTTTCCTCTCCATCCATCAACAACTGTCCGTGCATCGAACCCATAAACACCTTAATCCCCGGAGTCGGATTCGCATCCAACAAATCCGGTAAATTCTCCGGCGTCGCCCCAATAAAAAAGCCGTAATTGACCAAACACTTGTCAGCAGCGCGCCTTAGCTTGTCATCTAAGGCCGCTTGGGTTGTGGTTAGGGGGCGGGTATTCGGCATTTCCAAAAACGATGTCACGCCGCCCTTAGCGCACGCACAGCTAGCCGTAAACAAATCTTCCTTGTGTTCCAAACCCGGTTCGCGGAAGTGTACCTGCGGGTCAATTACTCCGGGTAAGAGAGTTAAGCCGATCGCATTTATTTCGCGATCGCCGGACATGGCAATCTCCGGAGCAACCCGAACAATTTTGCCATCGCTAATTTGCACGTCCCCTACCAAAAATTCGCCGTCAGGTAACAGAATGCGAGCGCGACGGATTAACAAACTTGATGTGGTCGGCATAAGCTATAATTAAATAGGTAATGTACGTAGAAGCCCAGACAAATTTTATCCTCAAAAGAGTTAGAAAAATACTAATAAATATAACTAGCTTTCAGGAAAATTGTAATTTTTACGATCGACCTCGGCGCACTTTACTCAACCAGATAGTACAAAAACTCACGTCTGGGGCGCAGATTTTGCAGATTTCCTCAAAAAACCCCGAAATAAGTTTATAATTTGTATCCAGCCCAGTGACTTAAATACTTATGACTCGTCTAGACAAGTCAGCCGACCCAAAACCCCCGCAAGATACCGAAAATCCTTGGATAGAAGGAATTAAGACGATCGGCTTAGCAGCATTCTTAGCCTTTGGTATCCGCACCCTGGTTGCTGAAGCTCGCTACATTCCCACCGGCTCGATGCTCCCAACCTTGCAAATTAACGATCGATTAATTATAGACAAGGTGAGCTATCGACTTCAAGACCCGCAGCGAGGAGATATTATCGTGTTTATGCCTCCCGATCCGGCGAGTTTGTGCACGGGACAGCCGCCGCCGATCAAAGATGCCTACATCAAGCGAGTGATCGGACTTCCGGGCGATACTGTGGAAGTCAAAGATGGAAAAGTTTATATCAACAAGCAGCCGCTACAGGAAAAATATATTGAAGAAATTCCGCAGTATCCCTACGGGCCTGTAGTTGTATCTCAAAATTCTTACTTGGTACTCGGGGACAACCGCAACGCAAGCTGTGACAGCCATTATTGGGGCTTTGTACCCAGACAAAATATCATCGGTAGGGCGATCGTCCGTTTTTGGCCTCTCAACCGCACAGGCTCGATCGACCCCACACCGATTTATCCCGCTAAAAAATAGCTACCATTCAAATCCTCGGCGGTTGGAAACCGCGTCTATACAAACGATTCAAATCCTCGGCGGTTGGAAACCGCGTCTATACAAACGATTCAAATCCTCGGCGGTTGGAAACCGCGTCTATACAAACAATGTCCGCCTCCGCGGACTAAGAAATATGGAATTTCAGAGCAATGTGCGATGGCTTACGCCCCGCTACGCTACGACTCTTCAACCCGCGGAGGCGGGTTTTGTTGGTATAGACGCGGTTTCAACCGCCGGGTTTGTGGGTTGATCGGTGATATCAATTCCCGTTGCATCAGTATTGTTCAAACCGTCAACTGTCAACTGTCAATTGTCAACTGTCAACTGTCAACTGAATGACGTTTCGCGATCGAGAACTTTCACAACCTTGTTATACATATCCTCAGCTTCTTGTGGCGAATTGCCAATACTCGTCAATCCCAATTTGCCAAACTCCGACAAACAACCCATTAAATGAAACACGCTCCCCGTCTCAGTACCAGTGTCAAAATGCAGTTGATTGTCAGCAATAATATCCATCAAATCATTCGGCAACAATCCCCGATACCGCTCCTTTTTCAAATTATCCGAAGCCACATAATATTTCGGACGCCCCTGCTGGCTGTAAAATAATCCCGTAGTTCGCTCGTACCGACCGTTTGTTAACAGCTTCAAAGCCATAAACGGATGAGTTGTACCTCCTTTACGCAAGTTAATTTCTATTGCTTGAATATCCCATTTCCCGTCCGATTGCTTGACAGCAACATAATCCACTCCAAATCGCTCCAAAGCACCTTTTGCTGCTAAATTTTTTCCCACTTTCCATCCCAATTCTTGCAACGCCAGCCGATAGGATTCATCCGCCGGAAATCGGCAACCCAAGAAAATTTGACCGTCTGGGCCGCCTAAAATCTGGTCGTGGGTTGACAGAATTTCAACTTCGCCACTGGGGACAATTCGACCTTGAACGCTGGGCGATCGCTTTTCTTCTCCTTCGATAAATGCTTCCGCAATTGCCCCTAATTCGGGAATGCGGCTGCTGAAATTTTTCCAGGTTTCGCCTGTTGATTGAAAGCGCAAATTGTGGAAGCAATCGCCAATTGCTTTAACTCTTTCTTGAGGTGCTTTACCTGCGATCGGCTTCAAATCTAAAATTGCATTTCCTTCCCCCGAAAAACCTTCATTTAACTTAATTACCATCCGCTGCAAATCCGGCTGTCTTTCCCACAACGCAGCCGCAGCTTGGGCCAAATCTTCTGCATTCCAAACCAACTCGGAACCGTCAGGATAAGGTACGCCAGCTTCTTGAAAAATTTGCCTGCTGCCGCTTTTTGTTCCCCAATAAAGCAAATCCGGATCGCTAGCCCACAAAGGAATTCCCAATTTAACAGATAACTCGCGCTCTAAGGGCGTCGAGTTGTAACAAACCATATAAGATTTTGTCGGGCGTACTGCTTGGCGAATTCGCTCCATCAAGCGAGGACGTTCTAAAATTTTCTGGGTGAGGGATTTCGCCGATGCATCGTAAGCCGAGAACAGCAAAAGGCGATCGCGCGCGTGAGAAAATGGAATACCTGGGAGCAATTGCAGGTAATAATCTATAATCATGGGGTGCAGCGGCTCCGAGGTGATGTAAATTAAGCGCGTGCGAGGATTTCGCAGGCGAATCAATGAAAATAAATGCCGCTCTTCGTAGTGGTAAGCACCCTCAACTTTCAGAATTTCTTGCTGATCTAAGCTGAGAGAAGGAATGACGATAATATCACAATCTCCGCTGTCAAATTCTTCTATCTCTCGCCAACGTTCGCGTAATTCTGTCTGAAGATTGCGAAATTTTTGCGAGTATTCGGAAGATGAATTGTTTGACTCTTGCATGGCGTTTTCTCCTAATTATTCAAATAATTATTGCTAATGATGTAGGGTGCGTCAGCCCAAATAGTTGAGACAACTCAACTGGCACTCTTATAGGGGTTAATTTTTAGCTACGTTGTTGCGCTTGGGCGCTTACATATATAAAGAGCGCTGAAGCGCAACTACGTACCTTTGAGCGCTGAAGCGCAACTACGTACCAAGATGGCGCTGAAGCGCAACTACGTACCAAGATGGCGCTGAAGCGCAACTACGTACCAAGATGGCGCTGAAGCGCAACTACGTACCTTTATTTAAATTGACAAAATTCTCAAATAGTGACTTAAGGTGCGTCAGTTCAAATATTTGAGGCAAATCAAACAGTTTTTTTCAGCGCACCCTACCGGGAACTAAGAAGTTCGCCGCACTCGAAAAAGTTTGGCGTATGCCAATATCGGCTCTAGGCGGCGTTGATTTTGCTTGAGTGCCGATCGCAATTTTTCCGAAGGGCGGAACACCAGAGGAGCCGAATATTTGTTCAGCATCTCGATATCGGGCGACTGACTCAACAGCATAAGTCGTACATCTTTGTCGAGCAAATAACTTAGGGAGAGCAAATCTCCCATGTTAGTAAAGTCATTACCGCGATCGCTAATTACAATTGTATCTTTAATCGAGCGATTAGCCATCGCCTCTTTGTTAATATTTCTCGCAACTTCAGCATTAAAATAGCTCAAGTCTTTGCTCCACCAAGTATCAGCAACACCGCTGACTGTACAGGATGCTATGCTTGCTGTAAATACCCCGGCTAAAACGACTTGCCAAAACCGCTGCTGAGTTTTCACATTATTGGCCAGCAAGCAAGCAACTGCTAGCTGCACCCCCGGAAAGCAGGAAATCAGATACCGACTGACGGCGGAGCGTTTGCCACCTAGAATTATATCCGGTAAAACTAGCATCAAAAACGGGACGAAAATTGATGTTATAATAAACATCAAAGTTGAAATATTTGTGCGGCGGCAGATGTTGTAAACGGCTGCCGCAATTAACAGCAAAAATGGCAATCTTAGCAGATAAGTCCAGATATTGTCAAAGCCGAAGTCGAAGTCAAAAAATAAGGCTGTAAAGCTGAGCGTCCACAATTTTGCCAGGTACAGCCAACCAGGAGATATTCGCGTCCAATCTGTCGTTGCTGAGGCTCGTTCCAGGTTGGTCGCCAGCACGTAAATCCACGGCAGATACAAGATTAAAGCTGCTGTTACTGCTAAGAAAAATTGCGAATTAGTTAAGTGACCTCGCAATTTTCTTTTTTTGACAAACAGCCAGCAAGCAATTATAAAAACTCCATGTCCGACAAGTGTTAACGTGAAGAAAGGGTGAGTGTAGCAACCGATCGCGATCGCGATCGAGTAATACGCCCAATTTTGCCACCCCCGCAACCGCAATGCTCTCAGCAGCAGCCAACTGCTGCCAATCACCGTTGCAGTCAGCAAACTGTACTGCCTTGCTGTCTGAGCAAACAAGATATCAAAGGGAGATAAAGCCAAAAGTGTTGTTGCTACTAAGGCTGCCAAATTTGAAGCGAAAAGTTCCTGGGCTAAAGCGTACATCAAAGGCAGCGACAGCAAACTCAATATTGCTGGCAAACTGCGGGATGCTGCAAGAGAACTGCCAAATTGCTGCATCCACAAACGAGCCATCAAAAAGTACAAAGGCGGATGCTGCGGGTCTTCTAGTGCTAAGGAACGTATTGTGTCTGCTGCTGTACTTCCCGGTTTTATCCGCTGATATTTCTGCAATTCTGGTGCGGGAATAATGCGGTTTTGAAATAGTTCGTCGTCGATTTCTTGCCTGGTGAAACCAGCGGCGCGGATTGATGTGTAAGCTTCGTCGTGCCAGTAAAGTTTGCGATCGATCTCGAAGAACCGAAATCCGATACCTAGTAAAATGCCGATCGCCAATAACCAGATCAGCAACCGCGAATTTTGAGGATTTTTGGGATTAACAGATGTGTCTTGATGTGTTGTAGATGCCATGCTTGTCCTAATTGTAGCGATCGTCCCAGATGCGTACCGATCGACTCCGGGGACGATCGCACCACTACGCTCAGAAACCGGGTTTTTTACCGGGTTCGCCTGCTGCAACCTGTGTATTGCTGTGGAAAAACCCGGTTTCTCTCCACCCCCGTTTGGGCCCTGTAAAAGATCGATCGATACCTGTACAGATCCCAACCGACCATTATTCTACCTTCTGCCGAAAGCCTTCTACCTTCCAAGCAAGAGCCACCTTCAACAGTTGACAGTTGATAGTTGACAGTTGACAGTTGACCGAAGGAGAGCGACCTCTACCCTTAAATCCGAGGATTGGAGTAATGAATAGTCTGATTTTAATTTCTCTCTCGAAGGCGGGCGGGCTTTCAACCAATTCTTTCTGGTGAGGGCGCGATCGGGCCCAACCACCGCAAAATCAAGAATTCTAAACCAAATCCCCCCAGAACCTCCAGACCCCAAAAATAACTGCTAACATACGTGTTGTACAGTTAATCAACAAGCTCCGCAAGGGGTCTACCCGCGTACCGAAAATGGCAAAAAAAGAAGCTTCTACAAAAACTACTGAAAACACAGAAAAGCAAAAAGCCCTAACTTCCGTACTGTCCCAAATCGAGCGCAGCTTTGGCAAAGGAGCGATCGTCCGATTGGGAGACTCCACTCGCATGAGGGTAGAAACCATCCCCACCGGAGCTCTGACACTGGACATTGCTTTGGGCGGCGGTTTGCCAAAAGGCCGAGTAATTGAAATTTACGGCCCGGAAAGTTCCGGTAAAACTACTCTAGCGCTCCACGCGATCGCCGAAGTCCAAAAAACCGGCGGCATCGCAGCCTTCGTAGATGCCGAGCACGCCCTCGATCCCACCTACGCCTCAGCATTAGGCGTCGATATTGAAAATCTCTTAGTTTCCCAGCCGGATACCGGCGAAATGGCCCTAGAAATTGTCGATCAACTCGTGCGATCCGTCGCCGTCGATATCGTAGTCATTGACTCCGTAGCCGCCCTCGTCCCCCGCGCCGAAATCGAAGGCGACATGGGCGACTCCCACATGGGTTTGCAAGCCCGCTTGATGAGCCAAGCACTGCGGAAAATCACCGGCAACATCGGCAAATCCGGCTGTACCGTGATTTTCCTCAACCAATTGCGGCAGAAAATCGGCATAACTTACGGCAACCCCGAAACCACAACCGGCGGTAACGCCCTCAAATTTTACGCCAGCGTGCGGCTCGACATTCGCCGCATTCAAAGCTTGAAAAAAGGTACCGAAGAATACGGCAACCGCACAAAAGTTAAAGTTGCTAAAAATAAAGTTGCTCCGCCTTTCCGCATTGCCGAATTTGACATTGTATTTGGTAAAGGCATTTCTACCTTAGGCTGTCTGACTGACTTGGCAGACGAGATGGGAGTAATCCTGAAAAAAGGTTCTTGGTATAGTTACAACGGCGAGAACATCGCTCAAGGACGAGACAAAGTGATTCAACACATGGAGAAAAATATCGATTTCAAAAATGAGATCGAGCGGCTAGTACGGGAAAAACTTGATACTGGGGCAGTGGTTTCTGCTAATTCTGTCGCTCCTGTGGATGTCGATGCTGATGATGTCGATGCTGATGATGATGAGGTTGTTGATAATGATGACATTCAAGATGTAGGAGACATGGAAGAAATTTAAATTTTGTCGCGATCGGTCATTAGTTCTGTCCGCGAAGAGCGTATTGTATAATACGCTCTTCGCGGACACCACTAAAATCAAAAATGCTTGTTACAAAAATGAGATGCTCTCAAATTAAATGGGTGCATCTCATTTTTGCATCAATACTAGCTCGCTTCGAGTGCGTAGGCGCAAGCCGGGACGTAGCCATCGCCCGGGGAAATTTCTGTCACCGAGAGCTATTGAGGTGGGTCGCTACTCGAAAAGTCGATTTTAATTCAGTTTAATGGCGACACACCCTACGAATAATATTGCTACAGGGCAAGCTGTCAAATGTTTACTTCACCCTGCTTCTGGTCTCTTCACCTTGATTCACTTGGTAGCACTCGCATCACTGCGTTTACACGCTTCAGCTTCTGACTCATTGCAGGTGCAAATACTTAGGAGCAGAATAGATTCATATACGTAAGTAAAGGAGTTCCAATCACCGCTAAATACTGTGGAGTTTACGGTTACTTCCCTCTGGGTCAAGCTGCGGTAACTAACACTAGCCAGATTTTGACAACTGACAGATTTCACCTCTGAGGCTGTTTGTAAAGAAATGTAAAAGCTCCTGAAAGTTAATTGCTGTTACAGAATGTAGGATTTCTGAGCTGAACTGTAAAAAAAAGTTGTCTTGATTCATCGCAAAAATGAACTGGACAAACATGAATTTCATTTTTCAGGAACTTAAATTCTTATCCCAGGAGAATCAATCATGACTGACGGTCAATTAGGAGTTATATTAAAGATGGCTCAAACAATTAATCCTCAAATTGAGAGCGATCGACATTTTGAAATAGACTTGGAAAAATTGCGTCAACTGCCAGCAGGAACATTAGGGTGCGAAGTGGCGCGATTTCTAGACGAACAAGGGTTTGAGCCGATCGCATCTGGAGACTGGATTCAACGAAACCACGACGTTTAACCGGTTCTCACTGGTCTTTCACCTTCTGCCGAAGATGAATTTGTACTTCAAGCGTTTACTCGCGCTCAAGTATTTCGCCCTTCCTGTGCGATTTTAGTGTTAGTTGGATTGCTAAGTGGCAAATGCCCGATCGGACAAATTATCAAAGGTTTAAAACATGGAAAATTAGCCGAGCGGCTAATTGACTGGGACGTTGCATCTGATTGGGAAACTCCCTTATCTGAAGTCCGAGAGAAACTGGGGATTCTACCATTAATTGATTAATTTTTTAACTCGTCACTGCACTGCAAAACTATGCAAAGCACAATTTACAAACCGGTAATCAGCCTGAGCCCGCGAGAAAGAGCGATCGCCCAATTAGTAGCGCAAGGTCTGCCCAACAAATGTATTGCCAAAAATTTAAATATCAGTCACTGGACGGTTGCTACTTACGTGAGGCGGATTTTTATCAAACTCGGTGTTTGTTCTAGAACTGCGATGATTGCACTGTTGATGCAAGAAAATATGCTCTGGGACTCATGAGTCGATTTAAGATTTTAGATTTTACGTTGACTCACCTTGATGAATCAGGGAACTTGAACTATGGTCTAAAATTTGGGAATCGATTTTGACCCTCGTGTCGGGCATTTATACCTGTTTTTGAGGCGGAATAAGTTAGATATAGCGGTTCTTAGAAAGATGCGGTACGTAGTTGGGCTTCAGCCCTCTTAGTTTAATGGTTATAGAAGCTGTCAACAGTTGACAGTTGACAGTTGACAGTTGACAGTTGACAGTTTGAGAGCGACCTTTACCCTTAAGTCCGAGGATTGGAGTAATGAATAGTCTGATTTTAATTTCTCCCTCAAAGACTTGGGGCTTTCAACCAATTCTTTCTGGTCAATCATACCTCATCTCTTTGAGAAAGGCTATAGTAGGGTGCGTCAGCCTGATTTAATTCTCTGGTAACTCAGAAATTCTCTACTGACAAGCGAACCCAAATCGAAAATCGAAAATCCTCTCTTCCCCCGAATTTATCCGTGGGGTCGCCTCTAAAATCTAAAATCTAAAATCTAAAATCTAAAATCGATTGACGCACCCTACAGACATACTCGGAGAAAAATAAAAACCCAGTTTCCGTGTGAAACCGGGTTTTTATTTGCAATATTTAAAACCTTTTATGCCAAAGCCAAAGAACGAGAAGAATTTCTCAAAAAATTCAGCAATTCTCGATTCACCGTTTGCGGCGCTTCCTGCTGAATCCAGTGACCACAATTAGGGATTAATTTTAACTTAAACGGAGCGCTAATTAACCGATCCAAACCTTCTACAAGTGTGTGGCTCAAAAACGCATCTTCTTCTCCCCAAAGCACCAAAGTAGGCACTGTCACAGGATCTAACTTCTGCCCCCAATGCCAAAGACGCTGCGGGTGAAACATCTGCTGGTAATAATTCATCGCCGCCGCTAACACTCCTGGCTTTTCTAAAGCGGTTTGATAAATCTGAGTTTCCTCAGCGCTAAAAGCTCCTTTGCGAACAGCTTGTCCTTGCAAGATATTTTGCACAAAATCTTTCAAATTTTGCCGGATCAACCATTCAGGAATGCCGGGAACTTGAAATGCCAAAATATGCCAACTGCGGCGGAGTTGGTCTAAATTGCTTGCCATTTCCTGCACGAATCGCTGCGGGTGCGGAGCGTTTAAAATTGCCAAGCGGTTGAGTTTTTCGGGGAATTTTTGAGCTAAATGCCACGCGATCGCACCACCGCAATCGTGACCGACAATGTGCGCTTTTGTATAGCCCAGCCGATCGATCAAACCGCGAATATCAGCACTCAGCGTATCCAAATCATAACCGCTTTCCGGCTTGTCCGAATCGTTGTAGCCCCGCAAATCCGGCACCACAACCTTGAAATGACGCGCTAAGGCAGGAATTTGATGGCGCCAAGAGTACCAAAACTCAGGAAACCCGTGCAGGAGGATCACGAGCTCGCCTTCTCCTTGGGAAACGCAGTGCAAGCGGATGTTGTTGGTTTCGACAAAGATGTGTTGCTGTTCGGAATCTAAAGACTTCATAGTTGGAAAGTTAGACTTATTTTCGGGCTGTACAGAACTCGCCGACTGATAGCAGGTTCAAACAGCCCAATGGTTTTAATTCTTCTGTTTTTATTCTAGCTGCTTTTCGATCCCCGCCGCTGCAATCTCATTAAACTTAAAACTTGTAGAGTTTTTCGCCGAATAGCAAGGGTTTGAAGCCCTTACTCAGGTCGGCAGATTGTGATAAGAACGGAGTTTAAATCTATGTTCTTATCACTTCGCACTCAACTGTCAACTGTCAACTGTCAACTGTTTAACGTCTTGTTTTTTAGGTGTAACTACTTAGATAAACTTTCTCACCTTAAATCTGTGGTTTTAACAGCGGCGCAGGCGGTTTAATAATAGCACAATTTCGTCCGTTGCCGATCGCATTTTTGAAGCAGACAGATCGGATTGATTGATGATAATACTAAACACCAGCGGCTCGTAATTGGGAACTTCGATATATCCCGACAGCGCCGAAACTCCGCTCAAAGTTCCAGTTTTTGCTTGCAAAATTACGCGGTTTGGTGTAGAGTTTATGCGATTTTTCAAAGTACCGCTATCGCCAGCCACGGGCAGTGATGCGCGGTAGATAGATCCAGTAGGTGAATTCGCCATCAATCTCAAAGTTTGCACCAAGGCTTCTGGACTAATTAAATTGTGGCGGGAAAGTCCGGAACCGTCGGCTAATATGTAGCTGTTTGGATTTACACCTAATTGAGTTAAAGCTATTTTTAACTCCTTCAAACCAATTTCACCTGTATCCTCTTGTGGCACAGGCATCTTGCCTGTGACTGCTTGTGAAACAGGCATGGAGCCTGTGACTTTTCCCAACAATCTCAATAAAACTTCTGCATAAAGATTGTTACTTTCCCGATTAGTTTCTTTCACCAATTCGGCCAGCGGTGGCGATTCAACAAACGCTAATTCCTGATTTAAATTGCGAGGAACAGGGGCAACCAAAGCTTGTTTGACAGGGATTCCCTCAGCTACTAAAACTTGCTGAAAATGCTGTAAAAAATTATTAGCGGGATTGACAACTGCGACATAAGCTGATTCAGATTCCGCACCAACTTTCAACTGCCCGCCAACTCGAATGACAGGCCGATCGAACTCCCTGCCAACTTCAATAAACTCCGATTCGTTTTGAGAGACTGTGACTGAATTGTTCAGAATTTGCCACTGATTGGCTAACTTTGGTTCGGCAAAAGTGACTTTCAGAGGTTGCCCGATCGCCTGTGGGGACAAAACAAGCTCGATCGCGTTTTGATTGAAAATTAAACTGTTAACCGGCGCGCCATAGCCAGCTTGGGCGTCTTCCCATTCCCAATTCGGATTGACTGCACTGCCTTGAAAATAGCTGTCATCGCCAATCAACTCATTTATGCGATCGACTCCGCGGCGTTTCAACTGCTGCGCCAAGTCCTTCAACTGAGCCTCCACAATGCTCGGATCGCCCCTACCGGCAACATACAAACTCCCATTTGCGCCGCTGTAAACCGATGTCTTAATCCGAAAATCGGCACCGAGTTTCTGCAAAGCAGCCGCTGTGGTTAGCAGCTTGACATTGGATGCTGGAATAAAATATTTGGTGGCGTCACGGCTGTAGAGAGTCGCCGCAGATGATAGCGGTTGAATCAAAATGCCCCAGCGCGATCGGCTAAATTCAGCACGATTGGCGATCGCATCTACCTTCGCCCCCAATTCCCCAGGACAAATATCCCCAGCAACCGCAGGCGTTTGAGCGACTACCGCCGACGTGCGCCCCAAAATTAGGACTAACAAACTAACCGCAATTCCTTTAATTCTCAAAGCATCACTTCCATCACAATAGACTTCTTAGAAAAGTCCTTTAAATCAAATTTTCGGACGGGCAAGAAGCCCGTCCCACCAAAAAAATCTTTTCTTGTGGAACGGGCATCTTGCCCGTTCCAGGTATTTTTGCAAGAGGTGCGATCGCCATTCAAAATACTTTTTATCAAAATCGTATTTCTCTCTAAAAAATAGGGTACATCGGCGAAGCATGACCGCATATAAGTTATTAGTTATCATCTCATATTGACTGCGGTCATGCTTCGCCCCTACGGATATATTCGCTTGCATTGAGATGCACCCGAAAAATATCTGCGTTCATCTGCGCCTCTCTGCTTTAAATCTGCGGTTAACCACCAATCAAAGACTTAAGAGAAAAGTCCAAATTAGATGCAAACATATCTGATAAAAATCACCGAGTCAAGACTAATAATAATAACGCATATGAATTCTCGGATTGAACAGCGCCTCTACAGGTTTTCCGCCTTTGAGGTGCTGTTCCACGATCGACTCTACATCACTCGGTTTAACTCGACAATACCAAATTTGGTCTGGGGTGACTCGCACAGTCGGGCCCGTGTTGCACTGTCCCTGACAGCTAGAAGCTTCAACTTTTACTCCTGGGACTGGTTGGGCTTCAAAGGCAGCTAGCACTGCTGCTGAACCATGTCTCAGGCAAGATTGATACTGGCAAACTAATACACAGCGCGTTTCTGGTTGGGTATCTGCTTCTGCGGCGGTAGATTCTGGCATCGCTAAGAATTTATCGGCTGTTTAATTTATCTTAACAATGTTGTGAGGTCGATCGCCCGCGCGCTTGACTGACAAACGGCAGAATTCGTGAGTGCGATCGCAAAAACCTTGATAAATTCTGGCATTCAAACTATTTGAGTCCTTCTAGCTTGTCACGAATCCCTTCTCCCCGGCTGCTTTTCTTCAGTCTGTGTCACGCTTTCCCTATATGATCGGATGTAGAGCAACAACTAAATCAACCGCCAATCATGCCCAAAACAGTAGCCGATGTGATGAGTCGCGATCCGATTTTGGCGCGCCCCGAAACGCCCTTAAACGAAGCGATTAAAATTTTAGCCGATCGACGTATTAGCGGCCTTCCCGTTGTAGATGAGAATGGTTTATTGGTAGGAGTCATCTCCGAAACCGACTTGATGTGGCGGGAAACCGGCGTTACTCCGCCCGCTTACATCATGGTACTCGACAGCGTGATTTATCTAGAAAATCCCTCGCGTTACGAGCGAGAACTCCACAAGGCTTTAGGGCAAACAGTAGGAGAAGCGATGAGTCAAGAACCCGTTACCATCGAACCAGACAAATCTGTCCAAGCAGCAGCCAAACTAATGCACGATCGCAGCATCCACCGATTGCCGGTAGTCGATAGTGCTGGCAAAGTAATCGGCATCCTCACTAGGGGAGATATTATCCGATGGATGGCAGCCGAGTCTTAATTAATTGTTGCAGTTGAAGGATTGTATCAGAAAATGAGCCGATCGCTCCTTCAATCTCTAAGCTTTTGGCAATCACCAATTACCAATTACCAATTACCAATTACCAATTACCAATTTTAAAATCGCATGAGTATTACCCCTGAATCTGTCGAACAATTGCTAAATTCCGAGGATTTTGGCGAAAGGTTGCGGGCTGTCAACCAACTGCGACAGCTAGAACCAGCGATCGCCTATAATTTGATTCAAATTGCGATCGGCGACAAAAACGTCCGCGTTAGATACGCAGCCGTCAGCCAAATGTCAACCCTCGGCGAGCAAAATCTGCCGAACGCTTTAGAGGTACTGCTTCACAGCTTGCGAAACGATCCCGAACCCGACGTGCAAGCAGCCGCAGCCGATGCTTTGGGCGCCTTGAAATTAACCGCTGCTTTAGAAGATTTGCAGCAAGTTTACAGCAGTACATCTGAATGGTTGGTGCAACTCAGCATCGTCGCAGCTTTGGGAGAAATGGGCGATCCAAAAGCATTTCCGATGTTAGAAAATGCCCTGGGTTCTGAAAACGAATTGATCCAAACTATTGCCATCAGTGCATTAGGAGAATTAGGGGATAAACGGGCCCTGCCGCTGCTGCTTCCCTACGCTTCCAATGCAGATTGGCAGATTCGTTATAGAGTCGCCCAAGCTTTGGGGCGGTTGGGCGGTGTCGAAGCAGATGCAGCTTTGGAAATTCTTGCCAAAGATGAGGTTGAGCAAGTGTCTCAGGAGGCTAAAGTCGGACAAGATAATATTTTGAAATTGTGAGTTTTGAGCGGTGAATTTTGAATTAATTGAGAATTTTTTGTGAGGATTCTACTAAAAAATTAGTTGGCGCGCGATCGCTAACAAGAGTGAAACCCGGTTTCTTCGTAGATTTTTCGTAACTAAACGCAAAACTCGAAGAAACCGGGTTTCTAGCCCCCAGCCCGCGAACTGGGCGCGCAATATGAACCTTAGTGACGCTCCTACATCAACCGCAAGCGGTATATTGTAGGCATCTGAGTCCTGTTAAGGATATCGAGATCTTCCTTCCCGCGGACTCCAATGGTTTCCCTTTACGGCGTTTTATAGTGAGGAACACGTCCCGCCCCACTTGTCACCTGAATTTTTTGGACTTAGACCCAGATTGTTATTCTTTGATCCAAGATCTAAGTATTTTACCACGACTATTGAACTTTTGTTCATCTCGTCATCCACCCGCCCACTGCTCAAAGCTGCGCTTTGAGATTATGGACAGGTGGAATCGGAGTCTCACACGCCTCTCATCCCACACTAACCTTCGATCGGTATAGTGTGGGGATTCCCGTCTGTTAAGCTAATCAGGAAAAATCTCAAATCTCAAGCTCTATCTCAGATTCCGCACAGGGCGGTTTTATTGTCGTCAGACAAGTTAGGTACGTAGTTGCGCTTAAGCGCTCTTTCCTAATATTATAAAGAGCGCTTAAGCGCAACTACGTACCTCGATCCAGATGCGAGCCGATCTTTGAGCGATACTTAGGGCATGGGGCATACCTCACTTTTTTTGAGAACCGCTATAAATTGTATTGTTGTACGTATATTAACGGTTAAACCTTAAAAAGCAAGTATAATAAATGACTTTAAAAATAATGTTGTGGGTAATTGTTCTGCGTGACGCGCTCGTGGCTGCGGAATCTCGGTTGTATTGATTCCACGGGCGATCGCACTCTTGGCTTTTTTCAACCAGAGTCCGGATATTGACATCCGCAGTTGAAGAATAGGTATAATAACAATAGATACAACAGTGGCAGGGATTAAGACAATTGTTGAAGCCTGCCCAGCCTGCGATCGGGGAAATTATCGTTAAGACGGTAAGCCATCTACCAGCTCAGCCCAGTCTTAAACATTTTTATCATCCCCATGCTTGAACAACTACAAAATTCCGATTCTCAGTCTGCGGACATTTTAACAGGAGAGCGATCGGCTTCTCAACTGTCACAACCCGCACCAGCCACAACCAATCAAAACTTTATTTATAAAGTTTTAGAACTTACGAACATAGAGCGCAGCAAATTGAGTTTGTCCCCCCTAACCTTAAATACTCAGTTGTTGAATGCGGCGCAAAATCACACCCAAAACATGGCAGTGCAAGACTTTTTCGATCACACCGGAAAAGATGGTTCGTCAATGGGAAATCGGATTACTGCAACGGGCTATAAATTCAGCTCGGCAGCAGAAAATATCGCTGCGGGATCGTCTACACCCGACCAAGTTGTATCATCATGGATGAACAGCAGTGGCCACCGGGCTAACATTCTTAATCCGAATCTGAAAGAGATTGGCATTGGTTACTATTTCTTAGCCAACGATACTGGCAGCGTCAATTACAATCACTATTGGACGCAAGTTTTTGCTACTTCGCTTGATGGTAGTGTCAATCCCGCACCACCTCCAACGCCAACTCCAACTCCAACTCCCACACCAACTCCCGTACCAACTCCAACTCCAACTCCAACACCCAGCACATTAGTCTCCATTACTTCCCCAATACCCAATGCTACAGGGGACGGCACCCCGACGACAGCACCCAAGAATATAGCCAGCGGTGGCAATTATTTCCTATCAGATGCTGCTGATACTCAAATACCTGCCAGCGCTGTGGGATTGCAAATTTTTGCCCTTTCCGGGAAAGACAATCTCACTGGAGGAGCAGGCGCTGATACGATTAATGGAATGCAAGGCGCGGATACAATTAACGGCGCAGGTGGTAATGACATCTTATCCGGCGGTAAAGATTCGGATTTAATTGATGGCGGTGTTGGTAATGATTTTATCAGCGGCAACAATGATAACGATCGACTGATCGGAGGAGATGGCAACGATACTCTCCGGGGCGGCAAGGAAAATGATATCTTGATTGGCGGTAACGGCGATGATTTGCTGGGGGGCGATCGCGGGCAAGACATTCTGACCGGCGGTGCTGGTAATGATACGTTTATCCTAGCAGGAGGTTTGTCTGTTTCGGCTACGTTAGTTGGTGCCGATGTGATTACCGATTTTGTCGCCGGGGATAAGATTGGTTTAACCGACGGGATCGGATTTGCCAACTTGACTTTTGAATCTGTGAGTTTGAAGTTGGATGCAGGTGCAAGCATCGCTTCTACGGCGATTAAGTCGGGGGCTAATTATTTGGGAATCGTGCAGGGTGTAAGTCAAAGTCAGCTTACATCTTCTGTTTTTGTGAGTGCAATTTAGGAAGTAGATCGGGCAGTTGAAACCGCGTCTATACAAACTAAACCCGCCTTCGCGGGTTGAAGATTACTCGTTACCAGGTACAGCGACAAGAACGAGTTAATCTTCTTTCTTCAGTCCGCGGAGGCGGACTTCGTGTGTGTAGACGCGGTTTCAACCGCCGAGTCTTCTCGTATTCTTCTTTCTTCAGTCCGCGGAGGCGGACTTCGTGTCTGTAGACGCGGTTTCAACCGCCGAGTATTCTTCTCGTATTCACGTAAAATCTACAATTGTATTGATGCTACAGCCGATCGCAAATTGCCTTGAAATTCGCCTAACAACAGGTGCGTCGCTTTGAGATTTTCGGTATGCAAGGTGAGGAATTTTCTGTGGCGACGCACCCTACGATCGCAAAAATCTACAATTGTATTGATGCTACTGCCGATCGCAAATTACCATTAAACTCTCCCAAAATTCGATCGCACTCTTCCTTGTCCAAACCAGTCCAGTGCATCATCAAAGCTAATTTTACAGATTTGCCGCTTTTTTCCAACAAAAAACCCGCTTCATCCCGGCCCAAATCAGTTAAATCTTGTAACATCCGCACCGCCCGATCGCGCAATTTCTTATTAGTCACCGCCACATCAACCATCCGATTGCCGTAAACCTTCCCCAGCTTGACCATTACGCCAGTCGAAAGAATATTCAAAGCCATTTTTGTCACAGTACCAGCTTTCAAGCGCGTCGAACCCGCGACTATCTCCGGGCCAACCAACAACCGAATATCCACATCAGCCTCAAAATTCACCTGTTCGACGGGTACGCAGGCGATAAACACTGTTTTCGCCCCCCGCTGGCGCGCCGCGTGTAAAGCACCCGCTACAAAGGGTGTAGTGCCCCCAGCCGTAATCCCGACAACCACATCGAGATTGTTAATATGACGGTGGGCGATCGACTCAGCGCCATCTTCAGCCCGATCCTCCAAATCCTCCGAACTCCGCACCAAAGCCCCCGCACCCCCGGCAATTATGCCCTGTACGAGTTCTGGCGGCGTGCAGAAGGTGGGGGGACACTCGGCGGCATCGAGTACCCCCAAACGCCCGGAAGTGCCCGCACCGACGTAAAATAGGCGGCCTCCTTGACGTAGAGATTCGGCAGCAATGTCGATCGCCCGGGCTAACTGTTCGCGGGCACGGGCGATCGCATTTAAGGTTTGGGCGTCTTCTGCGTTGAACAAGTCCACCAATTCGATCGAGCTAAGTTGGTCTAAATTCGCGCTGTTGGCATTCACCTGTTCCGTCAGCAGATGCCCCCGTTCTTCCAAATTCTTCATTTTTTGTCAGTTATTAACGATCGGTTGGCAATTTTTGCTTCTGGTGGGCATAGTCAGGAGACATACAGAGTCCCAGCTTCAGCCTAGAAGCCTGTATCTAGAAATCGAGTCTAGGATTGAGAATGCTGGAAGATATCAAATTTATCCTTCTTCCTTCTTCCCTCTTCCTTCTTCCTTCTTCCCTCTTCCTTCTTCCTTCTTCCTTCGTGATTACAAAAGTCCTTCGAGTCGGCGGCGCATAGAATCCAGTTCGTCTTGAGAAACCTCAGAATCCGACTCCGGCTGTGACTCCGGTTCCGACTGCCCCTCTGCCTGCCACTGAGTCTGTGTTACATTGTCTTCTGGCGGAATCGCTAGTGCGCCCGCCGGCACAAGTTCCCAATCATAATCAACACTGTCGCAGAACTCCTTAATTTCCTCATCGTCGATCGCCTCGACAGCGGGTTCGGGAAAATCCTGAGCTTCCAACATCACGCCAAAGCGTGTGGCGTCGTCTTCTGACTCAAACATCAGAACTTTGTTGCGATCGCCGAGTTGAATGGTGTGAATTCCCTCATTCTCGGTGCGGGCATTGAAGAGTAAGACGAACACTCGCATAAGTTTTAAAGACCTTCTTAACCACCGTTTTTTTATCTTAGAAGCGATCGGGCGATTTTAGATTTTAGATTTTAGATTGACTCTCGGTGGTAGGAGGTGTGGCGATTTTAGATTAAGTTTGGTAAAGATTTCTGGAGTCTGTGCGACATGGGAGGGGGTGAATATTGAAGTTTGATTGTACGATCGGCACTTCCAAGGTCAGTTCTGAGTCTAGCAAAGACAGAAAGCCTTCGTCAGAATCCCAGATTTTTTCAGCTCTACGGCATTTAAATTGTATATTTCACTTCTCGACCAAAACTCGTCAAATCCTCTCCCTGTCCCTCTCTCCCTCTCCCCCTCTCTCCCTCTCCGTCTCTCAAACCGGCTGATTTCCTCAATTCCTGAATTCTCACAACCTTGAGAAATAAGCATGACTAACTCGGACGATGACAAAAAACAACTCGCACCCCGTTCTGGGCGCCACTGGTGGCGTATCTTGCTGCTTAGCGGTACGGGAGTGGGCATTCTCGGCTTGGTTGGGGCGGTAGCCGCACGGGAGTGGGTGCAGAAAAAGTTAGCTCCTTTGGTGGCATCTGAGGTCAGTCAGACACTGAAGCGGCCAGTGCAAATCGGACGTTTGGAGCGATTTTCTCCGATCGGGTTGCGGTTTGGTCGATCGACTGTACCCGCAACTGCGATCGATCCAGATTACGCTTCCACAGAAGCAGTGGAAGTGAAATTTTCAATTTGGCCGCTGCTGTTCAACCGCACTCTCAAATTAGATATTACCTTAGTTAAACCTAGCGCTTATATCGAACAGGATGCAGAAGGCCGCTGGGTTGATATTCCCACCCAGGACAAAAAACCTGCGGGTTTATTTAAAACGGAAATTGAAGCAATTCGAGTTGAAAATGCCGGTGCAGTTTTAGTGCCTAGTCCCGAAGTCGGACAGAAAACTTCGGCGCCGATTTCGGTAACTCTCAAAAATGGCAGCGCTTTGTTTCGCGAGCAAAATCAGCGCGTTCTCTACGAACTTAACGGTCAGTTTACCAATAATGACAATTTTGCAGTCAAGGCTGATTCTCTGTTGCCTGCGGCTCAAACTAACGTGCTACTGCAATCGCAAAACTTACCTTTGTCCGACATCACTCGCTTGCTGAAAGTTTCCGGCATTTCTCTACAAAAAGGTCTGGCAAATAGCAATTTAACCGTGCAAGTGCGAGACAATAAATTATCTGGAATTACTGGAACAGCAAGTTTTGCCGGAGTGCAAGCAAGTATCAAACCGCTGAAACAGATTATCCAAAATGGTAGCGGTCAATTGCGGTTTCAGGGAACTAATTTAATTGTCGATACTCTCACAGGTAATTACGGTTTAATTCCCGTTCAAATAGCCGGAACAGTTGCGACTGGAGCTAATTTTAATACCGAACAAGCGAGTTTCAATCTGATAACTAACGTGCAACCGGTAGCTGTGGCAAGTGTTATTAGTGCGGTGGAGGCAGAGTTAGGGCAGAAAGTAGTATTGCCGATCGCAGTTGCCGGAGAAGTGAAGGCGGATGCTAAACTGACTGGAACCGTTGCAAATCCAGTGCTGACAGGTACGATCGCCTCGACAAAACCCGCTACAGTCGATCGCCTGCAATTAAACAATATTAGCACTAACTTTAAATTGGAACGCGGGAGAACAGCTCAAACTCCAACGCCGAATTCTCCACCGTCAACTGTGCCGTTGTCCTCTTTAGCTTTGACATTGAGCGATATATTAGTTGTGCCGGCGGCGGGCGGTAAAATTGGTGGCAAAGGTGAAGTCGATATAACGTTGGGAAGTGAGAATTCGCGATCGGGTTTGGTGTTCGATTTGCAAGCGGAAAATCTGCCCGGAGATGCGATCGCCCAAATTTACGCTCTCCCGATTCCCGCTGCTGTTAAAATTGGCAGTGTGTCCGCCAAAGCTCAAGTTTTCGGGCCGTTAAATAATATCCAAGCTAGAGCTAAATGGCAAGCACCACAAGGGACTTTTCCGGCTAGCGGCGAAATTCGCGCCGGAGGTAATACGGCGGATTTGCAAAATACCGTTGTCAAAATTGGCGATGCTACGGTGAATGTGGATGCGGCGATCCAAGACCGTCAGTGGGAAGCTATAATCAAGGGCGATCGCGTGGCAGTCAAAAGTTTGCAGCCACTGATTCCCCGACTTAATTTACCTCCAGAATTAGCAGGTTTGTTCAGCGGCACCGCCGAAGTTGCAGGAACTCTGGACGATTTGAGTTTAAATGGTATTTATGCTAGCGGCAAAGGAACGCTGAATGTTGTTGATAGTATTGTTGATGTTAATGCCAAACTAGAATCAGGCCGCTGGCAAGCTTCTGGCAAAACCGAAAAAGTTGCCATCAATCCCTTACTTGATATTGGCTTGCCATTTTTGGCGATCGCAAATTCTGCCAATCTCGACAATCTAAAATCCAAAATCCAAAATCTAAAATCATTGGATGGCCAGCTAGCAGGAGAATTTCAAGCTGCGGGAAATCTTGACAATTTAACCGCTAGCGGCATCAATCTTAGCACCAACGGTAAACTCAATATTGCCGACAGCAGTGTCAATCTCAAAGGAGAATTGACAGACGGAAATTGGCAAGCAACCGCAGAAACAGATCGCACTTCCATCAGCCGCTTGGTAGATTTAACACTGCCTATTTTAGATGTGGCTTCCGCATTCAATCCCGAAAATCAACCAGATAGCAATCTAAGATCCAAAATCCAAAATCTAAAATCGATCGACGGCCAGTTATCGAGTCAATTTACAGCTTCTGGAAGTCTGGAAAATTTGACGGCTAGCGCAATTAATCTCAACGGTAGCGGCAAACTCAATCTGGGCGGCAACAATGTCAATTTCAAAGGAGAATTGGCAGCGGGAAATTGGCAAGGAACCGCAGAAACAGATCGCACTTCTATCAGCAGCCTGGTAAATTTAGGATTGCCGCTGTTAGATGTGGCTTCGGCATTCAATCCCGAAAAGCAAGAACAATATAGCAATCTAAAATCCAAAATTCAAAATCTAAAATCGCTTGACGGACAAATATCGAATCAAATTCAAGCGGCGGGAAGTCTTGACAAATCAAGCGTCGCCGATGTTTCTGTTAACAGCAGTGGCAAATTAAATATTGCCGACGGTACGGTTGATTTTAAGGGAAAATTAGATGCTGGACAATGGCAAGCTGTTGCGGATCTCGATCGAGTTATTCTCAGTCGCTTAGAAAAAACAGTCCGCAATCTCCAACTGTTTCCGCTGACGGCGACTTTGCCTAAAGGATTTGACGGCAGAGTTAACGGCCAATACCAAGCAGCGGGAAGTTTGGATAATTTGACAGCTAAAGGAATTCGTGCTAGTGGGGAAGGACGGATTTTGGTCGATCGACTCGGGGCGATCGATACTACGGCAAAATTGGAAAACGGCAACTTGGAAGCATCGCTAGCAACCAACGGAGTTACAGTCAGCAATTTAGAACAAACCCTCAAACAAACAGGTTTGCTGACAACCAATTTACCGCGAGAAATTGCCGGAACCCTCGACGGCAAAATCAGAATAGTGGGAAATACAGATAATTTAACCGCCAACGGCATCACAGCCAACGGCGACGGACAAATTCGACTCGCCAACGGTGGCGGAGTTGTCAACGCCAAAGGTAGCGCACAATCGGGGAATTGGCGCGCGTCAATTGAAGGCGACCAAATTGCCCTAAGTCGCTTCCAGAAAGCCTTTGAAGCCCAGCGGCAAAGCTTGCAAGGCAGCGGTTTAGTCTCCCAAGCCCAAAATCTCCCCCTACTGCGGGGACTATTTAACGGGAATGTTGATTTATCCGGCCCGATTGCTGCTGCTTCCCCGCAAAATGTTCGCGCCGGCGGCAGTTTCCGCATCTCGGAATTGCCCTTTCTCAAACAACCTTTTGATGCAATATTTAACTGGGATGGCAAACGGATAGAAGTAGAAAAAGCTGCAACTCGCGGTTTGACAGCCAGCGGATTTGTCGGCGTTGAGTTAGCTGGGAAAGGATTACCGTCAATTTCCAATCTAGATTTGGATGTAAAACTCTCCAACTTTAACCTGGAAGCCTTGCCAGCAGAACAGTTGGCATTTTTGACACCCATGGGTGCCAAAAAGTCTTCAGAGAAAAATCAGCCTGTGCGCGGCAATGTCGATTTCACGGGGCGCCTCACCGGAACATTGGCCGCCCTGAGTTTAGTTGGCGACGTGGAAGTGCGGAATTTAGCAGTAAATCAAGTCGCTTTCGATCCTGTACTGGCAGGAAAAGTGACGGCGAGTTCCGATAAAAGTGTAGATTTGCGTTTGGCTGGCCCCCAAGACAAAATCGAAGTCGCTTTAAATCAGTCGTTTCTGCCGACATCATTCTTAGTTAAACGCGGGGAATCTGTAGCCCGCGGCCAAGCTGAGGGCGAAACTTTGCGAGTTAATTTAAGCGATTTCCCGCTGGCTGCATTGAATCTCTCACCGGGAGAAGAGGCAGGTTTGGGGCCGATAACCGGTACTGTTTCAGGACAAGTCAACGTGCCCGGTTGGAAGATGCCGTTAAATCCAGCGACTTTGCAAGCAACTGGACAAATTGCGATCGCCCAACCGGCGATCGGCTACATTAAAGGTGACAGTTTCCAAGCCGAATTCAGCTATGCTAACGGCAGTGCCACTCTCACAAACGGCATCTTCCGCCAAGGTACCGGTCAATACTCCATTTCTGGCAATGTGAAAGCAGGCGCAAACCCCGAATTTGCCGGGAAAGTTAACATCCAGCAGGGGAATTTGCAGCAAGTTTTAGCAGCTTTGCGGTATTTCAATTTAGGAGATTTCGCGAGAGGCTTGAAACCTCCCGTTTACGGTAACAGCGGTGACGTGAAAACAGTCGCAGTCGGAGAACCGGAAGCGCCGTTAATCGAACAGTTGCGCCGCTTGGCAGAAATCGAAGTAATCTTGCAGCAGCAGCAAGCTGTGAAATCATCGGAAAAATTGCCTGCCTTATCTCAATTGCAGGGAACTTTTGGTGGCGAAATTGCAGTGGCAGGTTCTCTGCGAACAGGCGTGCAAGCTCAATTTAACGTCAAAGGCGATAATTGGCAGTGGGGAAAATATGTCGCCGAACAGTTCAGCATTGAGGGCAGTTTTCAGGACGGGATTTTAACCGTGTTGCCGCTGGAAATTCGATCGGGCAAAAGTGCGATCGGATTTTCGGGACAACTCGGACAGAAAGCTCAATCCGGGCAGTTGCGGGTAGAAAATGTACCCGTAGAAGAGTTAGCAAAACTAATCGAATTACCCTTTGTAGACGTAACCGGAAACTTAAATTTGCGGGCAAACTTAGCCGGAAGTTTAGAAAATCCGCAAGCCACCGGCGAATTAAGTTTGCTGGACGGGACGCTAAACGGAGAACCGATTAAAAAAGCCGACAGCAGTTTCAGTTATAGCAACGCCCGCCTGAATTTTGGAGGCAGCGCTTTGGTAACTCAAACCGAACCAATTGAAGTACAGGGAAGTTTGCCTTTCGAGTTACCCTTTGCTGCGGTAAAACCCGACAACAATCAAATAGATTTAAGGGCGAATTTGCAGAATGAAGGATTAGCAATTATTAATGTCTTAACTCCCCAAATTGCCTGGGTCAATGGCAAGGGACAGGTGCAAATTCGCATCGGAGGGACGCTGCAACAGCCTGTAGCGCAAGGAATTGCGAATTTTGAAAATGCAACCGTCCGGGCGAGAGCTTTCCCAGAACCGCTGACAGGGCTGACTGGGACAGTGCGCTTTGAGGGCGATCGTATTCGGGTAGAAGGAATTCGGGGACAATTGAGTAAAGGGGAAGTTGTAGCCCAGGGCGTGATTCCGCTGTCTGTCCCTTTTGCGGAGGGCGATGTCGATGCAGCGAATCCTTTGGCTGTCAATCTAGATAAATTGGGATTGAATCTCAGAGGATTGTACCGCGGCGGCGCAGTCGGTCAAGTCCAAGCAAGGGGAACAGCTTTGCGGCCGCAGTTGAGCGGTAAAATTGAACTGTACGACGGCGAAGTATTTCTCCCCAGCGCCGGAGGTGGCGGAACTCGGTTAGCTTCTTCCGATTCCCCTTCCACTACGACATCTTCCCCTACGACTCCGACTGAGGTTTCTACTTCTCCTGCGACTCCGACTTCGCCGACATCTTCCCCTTCCTTTGAAGTTGGATTAAACGATTTGGCGCTGAAATTAGGCCGAGGAGTGCGGGTAACGAGTGCGCCGATATTGAATTTTCAGGCGACAGGGGCTTTGACGGTGAATGGAACTTTAGACGATATTCGCCCTGCGGGTACGATTCGGTTGACTTCGGGTGCGGTGAATTTGTTTACCACGCAGTTTAAGCTTGACAAAGGATACCCACAAACAGCTACCTTTGTACCAACACAAGGACTCGATCCGACATTGGACGTGAGATTAGCAACATCGGTACAAGAAGTCTCGCGGTTTCGCACTCCAGGAACATCTGTCGCCTCTGAAATAGCCGATGAACCGACAAGTTTCGGCAGCGTGCGGAGTGTCCGAATTCAAGCATTAGTCAAGGGTAAAGCCTCCCAGTTGGCCGAAAATATCGAGTTGAGGAGTTCTCCAGGGCGATCGCAAACAGAGATTGTAGCGCTATTAGGCGGCAGTTTCGTGCAAACATTAGGACAGGGAGATAGTACACTGGCGATCGCCAATTTAGCCGGTGCAGGATTATTAAACAACCTGCAATCCGTAATTACCAACGCCACCGGATTGAGCGAATTTAGGTTATTTCCCACACGAATTAGAGGAAACGAAGGACAAACAGCCAGTTCCAGTTCAGGGGCCGCATCCGGTGCAGGTTCCCTCGGTATAGGCTTAGAAGTCGGGGCCGATATCACGCGCAATCTTTCAGCATCAATCATTCGAGTATTATCAGCAAATCAGCCAACAGAATTTAACGTGCGGTATCGTTTAAACGACAAAATATTGCTCAGAGGTTCAACCAATTTCCAAGGAGACAATCGCGTCACCGCCGAATACGAATTAAGATTTTAGTCATTAGTCATTAGTCAACAGTCAACAGTCATTAGTCATTAGTCAGCAGTCATTAGTCATAGTGCTGTCCCCGCTCGCTTTCCAACAGTCATTAGTCATAGTGCTGTCCCCGCTCGCTTTCCAACAGTCATTAGTCAACAGTCATTAGTTTGTAGATGCCCACTGCACTTAGTCTTAAGTTTTACACCCAATTCCCAATTACCAATTACCAATTCCCAATTCCCAATTACCAATTCCCAATTCCCAATTCCCAATTCCCAATTCCCAATTCCCAATTCCCAATTCCCAATTCCCAATTACCAATTCCCAATTACCAATTACCAATTCCCAATTCCCAATTCCGCATTAATTTGCTATAATATAAATAGCAAGTGCGATTCGTTTAGTCGAAACTGAGTAGCAATACTTAGGGGATGGCTAGGGTGACTACATAGTCATCATAACTGGATACACATCTGGGTGCGGTTCATCCCAAGTCCCAGTCCGCAAGTGCAGCGGTAAAAGCATATCCCCTACCTTGTTAAGTAGCAACTAGCAGCGTAAAGCGGGGATAAAAGGCAGACTACTGGTAGCCGAAACTGGTAACTGTTGAGCAAGAGTTCATGTATAGCGAAAGCAAAGATGTGTCTGAACCATCGATAGTATAGATGGTCTAACGGCTGAATCAAGAATAAACCCGTTGAGAAACACGGTAAAGACTGATTAAGACCAAGCCAAAATGGCAAGGCTAGGGCATAGGCGATTTTGCACTCGACCTATAAGCACCGCCCATAAACCCGGTGGATAGCATCACACTAAAAACTCAATCAATGTATATCTGGAACGAAGTAACTCTCGTATATTTCTGGAATCAGGTCGATTATCGGTAAGTAGCTAACGAATAGTATATGGGAGAGGGATTGTATCAGAAGCCAATGCTCTGTTGTAATAACAGGGATATGCTAACGGATACACGGTAACTTCAAGGATAGGAACAAGAATAGCAATGAACAAGTCTAAAACGCGGGATAACCCGACGGTGGAATGGAATCAAATCAATTGGCGGAAAGCCGAAAGATTGACATTCAAGTTGCAAAAACGTATCTATCGAGCAAGTGAGCGTGGCGATGTAAAAGCAGTGAGGAAGCTTCAAAAGACCTTGATTAATTCGTGGTCTAATAAGGTTCTAGCGATACGACGGGTCACACAAGACAATACTGGCGTGCGTACAGCAGGTGTGGATGGTATTAAATCACTAACCCCGAAGCAACGCTTTGAGCTAGTAGGTCAACTCAAAACAACTGGTAAATCACAACCGACACGTCGGGTAATGATACCAAAACCAGGCACTAATGAGTCTAGACCATTAGGTATACCCACAATGTACGACCGCGCCTTACAAGCAGTTGTAAAAGCAGCTCTTGAGCCAGAATGGGAGGCAAAATTTGAGCCAAACTCTTATGGTTTTAGACCCGGTAGGTCGTGTCACGATGCGATTGGAGCTATTTTTGACAACATCAGATATAAAGCCAAATATGTGCTAGACGCTGATATTGCCAAATGCTTTGACCGCATTAATC
The DNA here is from genome assembly GCF_020738665.1 of Microcoleus sp. PH2017_08_TRC_O_A. Lineage (NCBI taxonomy): Bacteria > Bacillati > Cyanobacteriota > Cyanophyceae > Oscillatoriales > Microcoleaceae > Microcoleus > Microcoleus sp. PH2017_08_TRC_O_A. The sequence goes on along the minus strand of NZ_JAEQCE010000042.1, from coordinate 21,204 downwards.
ACAAAGCATTGCTTGACAAAATCAATACCTATCCACGACTGAGAAAACAAATTAAGTCGTGGCTTAAAAGTGGGGTATTAGACCAAGGTGAAATCTTTCCGACCGTAGAAGGTACGCCACAAGGAGGGGTCATTTCCCCGCTATTGGCTAACATAGCCCTTCATGGAATGGAAGAACGGGTTAAACAGTTCGTAGGTAACAACATAAACCAACGAAGAGAAATCAGTTTAATCCGATATGCCGATGATTTTGTGATTATACACAAAGACATTGAAGTCATATTAGCCTGTCAGAAGATAATTGCAGAATGGTTGAGTGATTTAGGCTTAGAATTGAAGCCAAGTAAGACAAAATTAACCCACACCCTCAATAAATACAATGGAAATGTTGGGTTTGAGTTTTTAGGATTCCATGTACAACAACATAAGGTAGGTAACTACCGAAGTGCCAAAAATACACATGGAATACCACTCGGCTTTAAGACATTAATTACTCCGTCTAAACCCAAAATCAAAGCTCATCTTGGAAAAATTGAAGAAATAATAGATACCCATAGCCACTCCCCCCAATACGCCTTAATCCAAAGGTTAAATCAAACCATCCGGGGATGGTCAAACTATTATTCAACAGTAGTAAGTAAGGAAACCTTCTCAAAGATAGATAGGCTTACTTATGACAAGTTAAGAGCATGGGCTAGAAGACGGGGAAAAGGTAGCATCAATAAAGACAAATACTGGAGGACAGTAGGCGATAGAAATTGGTGCTTCAGTACAGAAGAAGGTTTAGAGCTAGCCCAACACTCAGCAACGCCTATCATAAGGCACGTAAAAGTAAAAGGCAATGCAACACCTTTCGACGGTAACTGGATTTATTGGAGTTCCAGACGTGGAGAATACCCTGAAACGCCGACAAGAGTGGCAACACTCCTTAAAGCACAAAAAGGTAGATGTACCCACTGCGGTCTGTATTTCACACCTACAGACATCGTAGAAGTTGACCATATCCAACCCCGCTCATTAGGCGGAAAGGATGAGTATAAAAACTTACAACTGCTACATAAGCATTGTCACGACACAAAAACGGAAAATGACGGCTCCCTTAGTAAGGACTATCATAGCAATCCGTTTTGAGTTGTATCCTTAAAAAAAGGATGAAGATATCGAGGAGCGGAATGAAGCGAAAGTTTCACGTTCCGTTCTGAATGAGAGGTAGGGGTAGAAATGCCCCTATCGACTCTAACAACCAAAACGGTACTGCAAACCCCGCACACAAGGTTATAGGAGTTAAGTCAAATGGCAAACAAACTCCAAGTGAACACACAGGCGATCGGCTACAGCGACTTATACTGGAACCGATTTAGTCCGAGAGTAGCGACTATCAGCAGCATCCGCAACGCCAACCACTGGGACGGCGGATTTATCACCTACATTGCATATCCCACAAAAGTAGAAGCCACAGCAGCAATGAAACATTTGCTACTGAATCAAAAAGCTGCGGATGTTGATATGCGGAAAGCCAAGCGGATGAAAGCAAAAGGCATTCGGTGGGAACTCAAAATTCGGGGTTTAGCTTTTAATGAAGTGTTGAAACTGGCAACAATGGATATAACTGGAAAGCTAGTTATGTCATCTGTAACAACTACTCAAGCCACAGGCTGATAGCTGAATTTAGATAATTTGTAAGGGCGGTGCCCATGCCCGCCCTAACTCCAGATTTTTCTCTTACCTCTACATCTTCCTCAGTGTCATCTGCTGTTCACGAAAAACTATAACTATATGCGTTTCATCAGCCCCAAAACAGACTTTGCATTCAAAAAAATCTTCGCATCTTCAGAACATCCAGAAATTTTAATCAGCTTCCTAAATGCAATGCTGTATAACGGAGAATCCACAATCGAAGAAATAGAAATAATTGACCCTTATTCAGCCGGAAGCGTCACAGGATTAAAAGACACCTACCTGGATGTCAAAGCCAAGATTACCGGAAACAAAACCGTAATTGTGGAAATGCAGGTACTCAACGTCGCCGCCTTTGAAAAACGAGTCGTGTACAACGCAGCCAAAACCTATTCTACTCAACTCAAAGCCGGAGAAGGTTATTTAAGATTAAAACCAGTCATTGCCTTAACCATCACCGACTTCATCTTGTTTGAAAACAGCGACAAACTAATTTCGCACTTTGAATTCACAGAAACCGAAGAAAAATTCGTCTATCCCAACTGCGAAATCAAATTAGTGTTTGTCGAATTACCGAAATTCAAAAAAGAATTGAATGAACTCACAACTCTGCCTGAAAAATGGATTTACTTCATGAAAAACGCACCCTCATTGGAAGTAGTACCAGAGACATTGGGGTCAGTTGCAGAGATTAATGCCGCGATGGGAATTGCCAACCGAGCAAATTTGACCCTCGACGAATTAAATGATGTAGACAAGCGAGAAATGTTTATCCAAGACCAACTAGGTTCTGTGACAAAAGGGATAGAGATTGGTATTCAAAGGGGAATACAACAAGGAATACAACAAGGAATACAACAAGGGATTGAACAAGGGATTGAACAAGGGATTGAACAAGGGATTGAACAAGGGATTGAACAGGGAATCGAAAGGGGTAAAATTGAGGGGGAAATAGGATTAATTATGCGTCAGATTGTGCGGCGGGTGGGTGATGTTACAATGGAAATTCAAACTCGCATCCAGGGGTTATCTGCGGCACAGTTAGATGATTTGGGAGAGGCTTTGTTGGATTTTACAAGTGAAGAGGATTTAATTGCGTGGTTAGATTCTGCGGTTGGATGAATAGCAGTTTGTAGATACCGTAGTTCAGCGGTAGGGTGCGTCAATCGATTTTAGATTTTAGATTTTAGATTTTAGAGGCGATCCCACGGATAAATTCGGGGGAAGAGAGGATTTTCGATTTTCGATTTGGGATTGATTCCACGGATAAATCCGGGGGCTTGTAGCACCTTTGAAATTCTCGATGAGTTTGGTAGTTCTCAATTATCACTAAAAATCTCATTCTGACGCACCATTTATTCCGGGCGTGCGTCAGAATGAGATTGTGAGGAAAGTAGCGAAAATCTCACTCTTCTGACGCACCCTAATTCTAAATAAATCGTATTGAGATATAGCCTTTCTCAGAAAGATGAGGTATGACTGGGAATAGGGCATAGGGCATAGGGCATAGGGCATTAGGGCATACCTCACTTTTTTGAGAACCGCTATATAATTGAGTTTTAACAGAACACAAATTATTGTCCTATGAAAATCGTTGACAAAAGTCAATTAACTGCTCAATTACTCGAATTATTGCAACTTGTCGAGATTGAAGGCGAAGAGATTTTAGTGATGGATGGGAATAAACCAGTTGTGAGAATTTCTCAGTATGAAAAGTCTCTTTCAACTGAAGAATTATTTAAGGATATGCGCGGGAAAGTAAAATATTTTGAAGATTTAACTACGCCAACATTTATTTGATCGAGTATTTGGTAAGGTGCGTCGCTATGAGATTGTCGATTTTTGTTTAGGAATTTTCGAGGCGACGCACCCTACGACTCAAACCATAAATTCGATCCTATAATTTACCCAACTCGAAAAGATTGCCCCATCGCTTGGAATTCTTGAGTCTCCTCTCGCTGCAATTGCTGTCTAATTTTGGCAAATTTCCTAACTGTTTCGACAGAGTACAACCGTTCTCCACAGCTTAGGCAAACTTCAGCCGATACTTTTAAGATAGCAGTATGCTTGCCGCCCCGTAAAAGTTTATCGACTTCTTTGATAACTATTTCACCGCTGCAAATAGGGCATTTTTCTACAGATATCATTGTTAATTTATCCTATGCAAATACTGCTTCTACGGCTTTCGGCAATTCAATCGGCACGAAATACGCAACTGGATACAAATAATCTTCACCTGATTCATCAATAACTCGGATAAATAGATGTTCCGCAGCGCGATTATCCGGTATGATTCGATAGATTTTTCGGACTTCCAAGGATGCTGGATAATCTTGATTGTTAATGCAAACTACAAAATTGGTTTCTAAGTTAAACTTCAACATATTTGCACAAAGTCCTCGGTTCAGGAATAGACGAACCAGCTTGTCGCAACTCTTCCAAGTGTAAGACTATTGCTTCTTTAATTTGCTGTTCTACCTCTTCGAGAGTTGTACCTGTTGCCGCACATCCCGGTAAATCTAGAACGTAAGCAGAATAATTGCTGTTGGCTTTTTCAATCGCAATTGCATAACGTATACTTTCGCGCTGCCGATTTGCGGTGGCGTCAGTCAGCAAAATCGACCCTTCCCTCGTCAATTCCCATCTGTCGCGCGGCGAACCTGTTTCGATATATCGTTTAACCAAGCCATCAGCAGCAAGTTTTTTTAAGACAACCATCATGTCAGGTTCTCGCGGTACATCTCGACGGGAAAGTGCATTCGCAAGTTCGTACCAACTCCACTTTCCTTGACCTTTAGCTACTAATTCAAGGAGCACTAATTCAAGCTGAGTTAATTGAGTTAAGTTTTGCATTAAAAGTCCTCCACGCTAGGATGAAATAAAACGCCAAATCCTTCTTTTAACTTATAATCCTCAAGAGTCGCTGTGTGAGCGTTGTTCCAGAGTTCATAAGCTTCATCGGGATTTTCTGGTTGTCTTGTGGGATAGCCAAGTTTTTTATACCTCAGATACTCGCGCAATTCATGAGTGTAGAAGCGCAAATCAACAGGCTCAGCTACAAGGGTTTGTGCGACTATACTTCTTAACCTTTCTACCATTTTTAGTTCTGCTTCACCCACAGGATTAAATCTGCGAACATGAGCTTCAACTAAGCCAATCCCTTTATCAGTAATTTTAACATTTTGATAAGATAAGTTGAGAATCTTTCCGCCAGCTTTCGAGGGATTGAAGGGTCTGCCACTTATTGCACCTTTTTCTAGCATTGCATTGATATTCCACTGCGCGATTATCCCGTCGTATCATATGAGTTTATAGCGACAATCTCCCTAGCTATCGATCTTAGCTCGCAATGACACGTTTTGCTAAGTGAACCGTATTGAGATATAATAGAGTTTTAACACAACACAAATCATTGTCCTATGAAAACCATAGACAAAAGTCAATTAACAGCTCAATTACTAGAATTTTTGCGACTTGTCGAGCTTGAAGGCGAAGAGATTTTAGTAATGGATGGGAATAAACCAGTTGTGAGAATTTCTCAGTATGAAAACTCTCTTTCAACTGAAGAATTATTTAAGGATATGCGGGGGAAAGTAAAATATTTTGAAGATTTAACTACGCCAACATTTGTTTAGTCAAGTAGTTTGTAAGGTGCGTCGCTATGAGATTGTCGATTTTTGTTGAGGATTTTTCGAGGCGACACACCCTACGACTTGACGTGAGAAAGAAGAGCCCACAACTTGTCGTGGCTAACACAATGTCTTAGAATATCCGCTAAAATCCATGCGAAGCAAATAATAATCAATGCGAAGCAAATAATAACCCCTGCGATACCAACCCCTTCCCATAACGACCATTTAAGGTAGGAATTCAGATGAAAATTCCACGCCAACCACGCCAACCACACAAACCCCACCATCCAACCAGACATACATACTCGACCCCAAAACGAACTATAAATCTTAACTGCGGGGAGGTGTCCTGATGGTGCTTTGATGTTGAATTTTAGATCATTATAAGACAACCAACTTTCTTTCACGCGCCACCCTACGCCATCGCCAAAAGCTTCCCAAATTTTACCATCATATTCCCTGGTTCCCCCCAGACTTTGATAGATGCGTTTCTGCACCGAAAAGCCGAAACGTCCGTTACTGTATTTTACCCAAAGTTGGTCAATAGTTCGTAAGTCTTCACAGGGGAATTGATCAATCTCTTCAATGCTGAGCCACCTCTCCTCTGTTCTGCCTGCTGCTTCCAGCATCTTATTCGTCGTTTCCTTATCTGCCTTTTGCCATTCTCCGCCAGCCAACAGCCGATCGAGGTTGCGATAATCGACTCCTTTTGCTGAAATCAAATTTACACGTTGTGGCGCGGGCTGTGGGCTAGGAATCGTTGGCAAAACACCCCCTATTTGCCCCCAATTACCAAGGGTAGGTTGTGGAAGCATAGCCAACCATTTTTGAACCGACTGAGGGCGCTTTGTTGCATCCATTTCCATCCCTTTCATAATTGCCCGATGCACCGCATCGCTAATATTAGGATTAATCTGAAACGGCGGCTTTAAAGGATGATTTAAAGCCCTCAAATATGCAGGAGTTGGCGGTGTCCTCGTTAGTAAATAGTATAGCGTTGCCGCCAGAGCATAAACATCTGTATACTCAGCAAATCTGCCAATCTCCCCGTACTGTTCGGGAGGTGCAAAACCGTGTGTTAGCCCCAAAGTCATTTGCTGAGTGCGATCGGGAATAAAACCCCGCGCCAAACCAAAGTCAATCAAAACTGCATCTTGATTGTCGCGAACCATAATATTTTGTGGCTTGATATCCCGATGTAGCAAACCTTTTTCGTGAACTACCATTACGGCTTCTCCCACTTTGCGGATGTAGTTTAAAGCTTCGGTTTCCGATAGGATGCCGCGCTTTTCTACTAATTTCCACAAATCTTCCCCTGCCACATATTCCATCGCAATACAGGGCAAATTACCATCAATGAAATAGTTGTCTATTTGCACAATATTGGGATGTTTGCACAAAGATAGCAGTAGCGCCTCATCCCGGAATCTGTCCCGATACCGGGCAAAATTTCGATCGCTCAATAATTCATCTTTCAGCGTTTTGATGACAACCCGCCCCCCGTTTTGCGCCTTCTGCGCTAGGTAGGTGATGCCAAAGCCGCCCTCACCTAACTTGGCTTCAATAATATACCGATCGCCATTTAAGCCCTGCCCCGGTGTCCAAACCATTCCCCTCACCGCCAACCAATATCAAGGTTTATCTCAGCCTAGCCTGTATCTTAACTGTATTTTGTAGGTTGGGTTTAGTTCCACCGGCTCAACTTCAGTTGGCTTTCCCGGTGATGGTTGGCTTTTAGTTCGATAAACCTGTTTGTCCAAACAGGTCATTTCTATGGCAACCTAAAAAACAGCAGACACAATTTTATAAACTTTAATTAGAGAACACCAGCCATCAATTATGCAAACTCTGCCCAATCCAACTAAAACCGCATCTAGCCAACCAGTATTCGACACCAGCATCAAACGCCGCAAAACCCGTCCCGTCAAAGTCGGCAGTATCACGATCGGCGGAGGCAACCCAGTCGTCGTACAATCGATGATTAACGAAGACACCCTCGACATCGACGGATCGGTCGCAGGAATTCGGCGACTGCACGAGATTGGCTGCGAAATCGTCCGCGTTACGGTGCCCAGTATGGCCCACGCCAAAGCTTTAGCCGAAATTAAGCAAAAATTGCACGAAACCTACCAAGCCGTGCCCCTGGTTGCTGATGTCCACCACAACGGGATGAAAATTGCGCTGGAAGTGGCAAAACACGTAGACAAAGTGAGAATCAATCCCGGACTTTACGTGTTCGAGAAGCCGAAAGCCGACAGAAGCGAATACACTGACGCGGAATTCGCCGAAATTGGGGATAAAATCCGCGAAACCCTGGAACCTCTGGTGATTTCCCTGCGCGATCAAGGTAAAGCTTTGCGAATCGGCGTCAATCACGGTTCCCTCGCCGAACGGATGCTGTTTACCTACGGCGACACCCCGGAAGGTATGGTGGAATCGGCCCTGGAATTTATTAGAATTTGCGAATCCCTCGACTTCCGCAACATCGTGATTTCCCTGAAAGCCTCCCGCGCGCCGGTGATGGTGGCTGCTTACCGCTTGATGGCGCACCGGATGGACGAATTGGGGATGGATTACCCGCTGCATTTGGGCGTTACGGAAGCTGGCGATGGCGAATACGGGCGCATCAAATCCACTGCTGGTATCGCACCGCTGTTGGCTGACGGTATCGGCGATACTATCCGCGTCTCGCTGACTGAGGCGCCGGAAAAGGAGATTCCTGTCTGCTACAGCATTCTGCAAGCCTTGGGATTGCGGAAAACTATGGTTGAGTATGTGGCTTGTCCTTCCTGCGGCCGCACTTTGTTTAATTTGGAGGAAGTGTTACATCAAGTGAGAGAGGCGACGAAGCATCTCACGGGTTTGGATATTGCAGTGATGGGCTGTATTGTCAATGGGCCGGGCGAAATGGCTGATGCTGATTATGGCTATGTCGGGAAGCAACCGGGTTATATTTCTCTGTACCGCGGCCGGGATGAAATTAAGAAGGTTCCTGAGTCTGAAGGTGTGGCAGAATTGATTAATTTGATTAAGTCGGACGATCGCTGGGTTGAACCTGAGTAGGCTTTACTGGATATAGTTTTCAGGTTTGGGGCGGGCAAGATGCCCACCCCACAACTCTTGTGGTGGCACAGGCATCTTGCCTGTTGCTTTTGGGGCGGGCAAGATGCCCACCCCACAACTCTTGTGGTGGCACAGGCATCTTGCCTGTGGCTTTTGGGGGCGGGCAAGATGCCCACCCCACAACTCTTGTGGTGGCACAGGCATCTTGCCTGTGGCTTTTGGGAATACAACTCGGCAAAGTTGAATAAATATGTATCCAAAATCCGACCAAGCCTTGCCTGTGTTAGATTGGGCGTGATTATTCTGAACTCTTTTCCTCCCGCGCGTCAGACAAATGGTTATAACAAAACGAGGGCTTGTTCTAAGTGCAGCAGCGGTGTTACTCACTGCTGCAACTCTTGCCAACACTGGTTGCAGTTCTAAATCCCTGGCTTCTTTTAGGGGAAGTCCTAAAGAATTGGTTGATGAAGTTTGGCAGATTATTGACAAAAGTTATGTTGATGGCACTTTTAACCAGGTTGACTGGAAAGCGGTGCGGAATGATTATTTGAACCGGACTTATACTAGCGATGAGGAAGCTTATAAAGCAATTCGAGAAATGCTGAAGAAGCTGGACGATCCTTATACGCGGTTTATGAACCCGGAAGAGTTCAAAAATATGCAGGTTGAAACTTCTGGTGAACTCACAGGAGTTGGGATTCAGTTGACTCAAGATGAGAAAACTAAGAAGTTGGTGGTGATTTCTCCCATTGAGGATACTCCTGCTTTTACTGCTGGTATTCTAGCAAAAGATATCATTACTAAGATTGATGGCAAAACTACTGAAGGGATGGATACGAATCAAGCGGTAAGTTTGATTCGCGGCCAGGCTAATACTGAGGTGACTCTGACTATTTTGCGGGACAAAAAGGAAATAGATTTTAAGCTGAAACGCGCTAAAATTGAAATTCATCCCGTGCGGAAGTCGGTGCAGAAAAGCCCGATCGGCGAAATCGGCTATATTCGCTTAAATCAGTTTAGCGCGAACGCTGCATCGGAAATGCGATCGGCAATTAAGGATTTGGAACAGAAAAAGGTGACGGGTTATATTCTAGACTTGCGTTCCAATCCGGGTGGGTTGCTCTACGGCAGTATTGAAATTGCTCGGATGTGGCTCAAAGAAGGTACGATCGTCTCTACGGTCGATCGCGTCGGTGAAGCCGATCGACAAACCGCAAACAAAGGAGAGATTACCGACAAACCTTTAGTTGTCCTCGTAGACGGCGGTTCAGCAAGTGCTAGCGAGATTCTATCCGGCGCTTTGCAAGACAACAAGCGCGCGGTTTTGGTGGGAACCAAGACGTTTGGTAAGGGTTTGGTTCAGTCAGTACGCGGTGTGGGAAATGGTGCCGGTTTGGCGGTGACAATTGCCAAGTATTTTACTCCCAACGGCACTGATATCAACCACATGGGAATTAAACCTGATTTTCAGGTTGAACTCACTGACGCTCAAAAACAGGAGTTGCGGCGCGATCGCGATAAAATTGCTACGACGGCCGATCCGCAGTACGCCAAAGCTTTGGAAATTTTGACCAATAAAATTACTGGTAAAACAGGGAACGATAAGGCGGAGTCGAAACCGCAGGCGACGCCTTCTAAGCCCGCTGCTGCACAGGCTAAACCCAGTGCGGCACCTGCTAAATCTAAGTAGTTTTTAGTCACAAAAACTTCAGTAAAGAAGGACTAAAGTCCTCACTACGAACCTGCAAAGAAGGACTAAAGTCCTCACTACGAACCTGGTTTGTAGTGAGGACTTTAGTCCTTCCAAGTTCGTTTATTGCGGTTGACATTTACCAGCGCGAATTAAACCGATGCGTCGGGCGATCGCATCTTCAGCAGAATCGTAAGGGCCCCACTGTTCTATAATAGTGGGGCTTTGCTGTGCGATTTGAGCCGGCAAAATCTCGCAATTACCAGCAGGACGTTTGACAATATAAAATTTATCTGATTCTGTCATAGCTAAATTTCTCACCTAAAAGTTCAATACTAACTAATCGTACCGTTGAAACCGCGTCTGTACAAACGATGTCCGTGCCAATCGGACTAAAGACAATTACCGTCTAATCTTCAACCCCCTCTTAGAGTGCGTGAGTGTCTGTATAGATACAGTTTCAACCGTACATCCAATCTTCAGAATTAAGATAAGAATTAAAAAAAACTAACACTTTCGGAAGATGCCAGAAATTTTATCTATGATAAAAATATAGACATTTGTCTAAACTGTGCATTATATCAATTCTGGTTGTATCGGAATTATTTAACCGCAGAGAACGCAGAGGACACAGAGGGAGAGAAGAGAGAGATGAATAATTACTCGGCTAGACGGAATTGATATAATGCACTTTCTGTTCTCACCAAAATATTCTAATCAATACCGAAAAAAACCAATGCAATTTATTCCCAAAACAGTCCCCGAAAATCAATCACAAATCATCCCAGTTAAAGAATCTCCCCCGCCAGAAGTTGTTACTTTCGATGTCGGTGGGATGAAATGTGCGGGTTGCGCTGCATCAGTTGAACGCCAACTCATGCAGCATTCAGGCGTAATTTCGGCTTGCGTTAACTTGGCCGTAGAAGTCGCAACAATTGAGTGTCAACCGGGGGCTGTCGATGCAGAGGCTTTAGCGAAAAAGTTGACTGATAACGGATTTCCTTCTCAGTCTCGCTTAGGTGAAAATCAGCGGGAAGCAGAAGCGGCGGCAATTGAACGGCGGCGGCAAGAAATTCGACAGCAAATCAATCAATTGTCGATCGCCCTTATTCTAATTATTCTATCCGGTTTAGGACACATACTCGGCACCAAAGCCCCAATTCTCAGCAACATTTGGTTTCACTGGGGACTCGCCACCCTCGCATTGCTGCTACCTGGCCGCCCGATTATCGTTGACGGCTGTCGCAGTTTGTGGCGAAACGCACCAAACATGAACACTTTGGTAGCTTTAGGCGCAGTCACGGCTTACACGGCTAGCAATGCGGCGCTGCTGTTTCCACGCATGGGATGGGAGTGCTTTTTTGACGAACCCGTGATGCTTTTGGGCTTTATCTTGTTGGGCAAAACTCTCGAACAGCAAGCCAGACGGCGCGCTGCATCAGCTTTGCAAGCTTTAATCGCACTACAACCAGCGACAGCCCGCTTAGTTGATTTTAAACTGCCGATTTTAGATTTGGACTCTCAAGAATTGCCTGCAAACTCGACATCTGCGGTCTACAATCCACAATACATTGAAATTCCAGCCGATCGCGTCCGAGTCGGAGAATGGCTGCAAGTTTTACCCGGTGAAAAATTTCCGGTAGACGGCGAAGTCTGCGAAGGTAAAACAACCGTAGATGAATCGATGCTGACTGGCGAATCGATGCCAGTTTTGAAGCAACCAGGAGATACAGTCGCAGCGGGAACTATCAATAAATCCGGGGCAGTTGTGATGCGGGCAACTCGCACCGGTCAGGAAACAACTGTAGCTCAAATGGTGGCTTTGGTACAAGCCGCCCAAACTCGCAAAGCGCCGATTCAACACTTAGCTGATACTGTCGCCGGATATTTTGTCTATGGCGTAATGGCGATATCGGCTTTAACTTTCCTATTTTGGTATTTCGCCGGAACTCATATTTGGCCTTCTGTGCTTTTAGGACACAATATGGGGCATGGGGCATCGGGCATGGGGCATGGGGCATTGGGCATGGGAAATCAATTATCAATTACCGATTACCAATCGCCTTTGCTGTTAAGTTTGAAATTGGCGATCGCAGTTTTAGTCATTGCTTGTCCTTGTGCTTTGGGACTGGCTACCCCAACTGCAATTTTAGTCGGTTCTGGCATCGGGGCGGAGCGCGGACTTTTAATTCGCGGTGGCGATGTTTTAGAACGAGTGCATCAATTAGATACTGTGGTTTTTGACAAAACTGGGACTCTGACAACTGGAAATCTCACACTCACTGATTATTTGCCGATTTTCCAGAATTCAGAGTTGGATTTGAACTCGGATATTAATGTGGGAAACAAACAAGATATCTGTTCCACAATTTCCACAATTTCCACAATTGACTCAAAACTGCTGCAAATTGCCGCAGCAGTCGAAAGAGGCGCTTGTCATCCCATCGCCGCGGCGATTTTGCGGGAATCTCAACAGCAAGGTTTGCCGCTGCTACCTGCTGATGATTTCTACACGGAACCGGGCTTCGGGGTTTCTGCTTTAGTGGAGGGCCAGCGGGTGTTCGCGGGGAATGCTGAGTGGATGAACCAGCAGGGCGTCGCTGTGGCTGCGGAACTTTTGGAGTCTTGCCAAGGCAAAACGGCGGTTTACGTGGCTTCTGGGGGTGTTTTGCTGGGGGTAATCGGGCTAAAAGATACTCTGAGGCCAGATGCTAAGGCGGCAGTCGATCGCCTGCGGGGCATGGGATTGCGGGTAATCATGCTGACGGGCGATACGGCGTCGGCGGCGTTGGTGGTGGCGCAGCAGCTAGGTTTGGCGGCTGCTGATGTTTTGGCCGAAGTGCGACCGGAGGGGAAGGCTCGGGCGATCGCCAGTTTGCAAGCCCAAGGCTGTAAAGTGGCTGTAGTGGGAGATGGAATCAATGATGCCCCGGCTTTGGCTCAAGCTGATGTCGGTATCGGTTTGCACTGCGGGACTGATGTCGCGGTTGAGACTGCTCAAATTGTGCTAATGCGAAATGCTTTGATGGATGTTGTTGAGTCGATCGACCTTGGTCGCGCTACTTTTAATAAGATTCGCCAAAATTTATTCTGGGCTTTTGCTTATAATACTCTGGGAATTCCAATTGCGGCCGGTCTCTTGCTGCCTGCAACTGGAATTTTACTCAGTCCTGCGGCAGCAGGCGCATTTATGGCGTTTAGTTCTGTTAGCGTTGTTACCAATTCTTTGCTGCTGCGCCGGAAGTTTCGAGGTTAAATTTAGACCTTCCAAATAAAAGTCATCAGTAATTAGTCATTAGCCAGGAACTAATGACTGATGACTGATGACTGATGACTAATGATTTATGGCTACAGTGCCATACTCTCCAAAAGCCGCCAGTTATTGTTTTTCATAACTGAACGACTGACTAGCTCGAACATTTGACGGCAGTGGTTATTGGTTTGCAGGGGCAATTCCTCGTTTTTGATTACGAAGTTCATGCGAACTTCTGAGTCACTAGCCGTGTTTTTCTCAATTAGGACTTCGGCGGTGACCAGTTTCGGAATCGAAACTTGACCCGGAAGTTCGCGAGCCATCAGGGAATCTCCTGTATTGTAGATAATATCAAGATTGCATGACTCTAAAATTTCAATCAGGGATTGACGGAGACGGTCGATCGGAACTGCAACGATAAAAAAACCAGTATAGCGAGCCATAGAAAACTCCAACCATGAGGCACTGAGACTTTATTATCATACCGAACCTAGAACAGATATACGGGAGGATTCATATTTATTTTATTGAGGTGCAAAGTTAGGCAATGAAGGGCAAACTTATCGTATTTGAGGGGGTAGAAGGTGCTGGAAAAACTACACAAATGCAGCGATTGATACATTGGCTGCAAGTAAGTTATTTTCAGAAAGTCCGGTTGGTGGCTACTCGCGAACCGGGGGGTACGGAGTTGGGAAAAGGACTGCGGCATTTGTTACTCAAACAAGATCCGGGTGAATCTGTATCTGATGTAGCAGAATTACTCATGTACGCTGCCGATCGCGCTCAGCACGTCGAAACTTTTCTTAAACCCGAGTTATCGAAAGGAACGATTGTTTTATGCGATCGCTTTACAGACTCCACGATTGCTTATCAGGGCTACGGCCGCAATCTTAATTTAAATTTAATTAAGCAGTTGAATGCAATTGCCACCGGCGGCTTGGAAAGCGATCTGACTTTGTGGCTGGATATTAATGTGGAGGCGGGTTTGACAAGGGTAAGGGCCAGAGGAGAGCGCGATCGGATCGAGCAAGCTGATTTGCAGTTTCACAAGCGCGTACAGCAAGGTTTTACGGAGTTGGCACAGGAACATAAATCTCGAATTTTCCGGATCGATGCCGATCGCCCTGAAGATGCGATCGCCCAGCAAATTCAAGGTATCGTAAGTCACAAGTTAGAAGTTTGGGGATACTAAATAATCCCAATTCGGAAAATTAGAATGACATAGGCGGCCAGAAACCGGGTTTTTTAGGAAATATTTCCTAAAAATTCTCAATATCGATGAAAAACCCGGTTTCTTCCTTTTGTCCCAGCGCCGTTAACTGTAATTAACCGAAATTAACCGAGAAAAAATCCCAGCACTTTACTCGTTAAAACCTGGATACAGTCCAATAAGCTTGGGTTAAGCTTTTTTGATGATTGCGCTGCCCAGAGATCGATCGCAGTGTATCTTTTTCACATCCTTGTTATCCGCAAGACAGTCTTATCCCAAGCGTGTTGTCTTATATACAAGATTCGCCAGTGGGGACAGCACTACCGATTTTTTTGCTAACCAGATCTCTAAACAGAGAAGAAATCTCCAGGGGCGATCGCCCGATCGCCGCCTTCGCCTACAGAAACGCGAGTAATTGTCATAAATCCCCAAGCTAAAAATACCAGTTTAATAGACCAGTATTTGGTCGATCGGGCTCCCAAAGCCTCCCAGAAGACAGATTCGTGGGGTTGTAGGGCGATCGGCTAATAGACTTCTTGCAAAAATATTTAGGACGGGCTAGAAGCCCATCCCACAAAAATCTTTTTTCTTGTGGGATGGGCTTCTAGCCCGTCCCAAAATTTGATTAATAAGGACTTTTGCAATCTTGTCTAATGTTTCGGAATAGTTGCTGCTGTGGTTTCTAGACTGTTATCCCATTTGGGTTGGCTGTTGTTGTCAAAATGTACTCAACTTGCTAACAACCTGCTATACTCATACTATAACCTACATATGTACATTAAATATTGACTATCAGGTGGGAATAAACAGCTAGTTTGATAGAAGCCTGATAGAAATTTAAGCCCTTACAGAACGTTGAAAACTGAATATGCAAGCAAAAAGCAACCACGTCCCTGAGACCATAGGAATTCAATAAAGAATGGTATTAAGTACGTCTACCCTGGTATTGTTTCGGGATTGGCTGATTCTGGCGCGATAAGTTCTCGCTTATCTATCTACCATACCCGCCATACGTTCATCACCCTACAAGCCCACGCTGGCACTGACTTACTTCTGTTAGCTACCGCCTGCGGTAACAGCGTAGAGGTCATCCAACGCCATTACCTAGGGATTGACACAACGGTTCAACTAACTGACATCTAACCCCCCCCAATCCAGCCCGCCCTAATAAGGCGGGTTTTTTATTGTCTATATTCCCATTCGATAGTCCATATGTAATCTGCATATGGGGTTTTCACCCTGAATAAACAGCCAAAACAAACCTACCTACCGCTTCCTGTAGTACACATTCCCCGCAGTAATACAAAATCATTCATTTCCGATAGCATCTCGCGTTTATTAGCCCCGGAAAAGGGTAAAAACAGCCCCTTAAAGCCCGATTACATCGCCAACATACTTGGGGGGGGGGATTTGCTCACTACCTCTCACCCTACCTACCCACCATCTACCCACACCTTTTTGCCTACATTTACCTAATACTTATTGACTTGAAGTTAATTAACATTATTACACAGGCGAGATGATACGTCACTTCATAAATTCATTGTTTGAATTCATAAAAGTCATAACCCTAATGTCATAAAAGTCATATTTTGAATCATTGGGGAGTTATATCTATCATGCCCGATCGAAAGATGAGGTATGTAGTTGGGCTTTAGCCCTCTTAGTTTCGTCGTTATATAAGCTTTCAGTCATACCTCATATTTTTGAGAAAGGCTGTCTATCATGTCCGCTCGAATTACCTTAGTAAGATTGGTTCGATAGTTGGAAATTCTGTCCTGGGATGGATGCGGACTGAAGTCCTCACTACAAACCTTAGTAAGATTGGTTCGATAGTTGGAAATTCTGTCCTGGGATGGATGCGGACTGAAGTCCTCACTACAAACCTTAGTAAGATTGGTTCAATAGTTGGAAATTCTGTCCTGGGATGGATGCGGACTGAAGTCCTCACTACAAACCTTTTTTGTTTCTGGTAATTGACGATGGGATAGGATTTTATGCAGTTTTAAGCTGAAGCTGTTGTTTTTTAGTCAAAAGCATCGCTATGTGCTTTTCATAATAAGCAGCTTCGTTAATGAATACAGGGAAAACTGTAGATTCTCCTTGATAGGGGAGCGATTCTCCCGTAAATGTGAGAAACATCGGTTCACCGGGATGTAAGGGTTCGTAATCTTTAAACTGAAGTTGGGGATGGATAGTGGCTTGCATTTCACCTACAGCATTTCTCGGGTAGTCTACGGAAACGATCGCCTGATATGCAGTTAAATATGATGGTATAACTAGCGGATTGCCCCGATTTGTGGCATCGAGATAATCTACAATGGTGCGAACCAGCCTTTCGGTTTGCTGAAACAGATGGGCATTAACGACTCCCTGGGCGATGGGCCCAACTTCTATCGTGCAACCAAAAGCAGATAGCGATCGCAACATTGGCGAATCCTGACCATCCTCATCTCGGAAACAAACTCGAACTGAGCGATCGAGCTCGCTTAAATAGGCTAATAATTGTAAATTGAATGGATGTTTGCTAGACGGTAAAATTGTCAGCCCCATGTTCGCCGTTGTGCTGTGGAGGTCGATAATAAAATCAGCCCCATGATGGTATTTAGGACATAGTTGGGCGGAGATTTCCTTAGCGCGTATGTCTTCGTAACCCGTCAACTCTGGGTTAGCCAAATCTGCGCGGCTAAAGCAACGGTTCAAATCGCGATCGACATAACGCCGATTCAGCGCCACCGCTTTCGGGTTGGCTAATAAGGCAACTGTCTCAAAGGTCGATCGTTTCAGCAAGTCTGGGAATTGTTGAAACTTCTTAATCAGGTAAACTCCTGTTAACTCATTTCCGTGGGTTCCTCCGACAACTGCAACTCGTCGAATTACGTGCGACAACATAAATAATCCTCGTTTTGTGATAATTAAAATCGTAATTGCTCGCCAAATTTTCTAACTATTACTTCCAAAATAAACAAGTTATTATTAGATGTCAAATACTTTTTTTAATATAAGAATATACTCAAAAAGTATGGCAGTATCTACTCAATAACCGCTATAGTAATTATTCATTTCCAAGTTTAAAGTTTAACATCTAAAATCTATGGAACTTCGCCATCTCCGTTACTTCATTGCAGTGGCAGACGAACTGAGCTTTACCAATGCGGCAAAGCGATTGCACATTTCGCAACCGCCCCTAAGCAACCAAATTAAAGATTTGGAGACTGAATTGGGCGTGCAACTATTCGATCGCAAAAGTCACCCAATTGGGCTAACTCCAGCAGGACAGGCGTTTTTAGAAGAATCTCGTGCAACTCTGGCACTGTTAGAACAAGGGGTACATAAAACCCAGCGCATTCATCAAGGTGAATTGGGTCACTTGACGGTGAGTTTTACGAGTTCGATCGCGAATGGTGTCTTTCCAGAGATGCTGCGAACGTTTCGACAGCGATATCCAGAGGTAAAACTGATTTTACAGGAAGAAAATAGTGCTTTTCTAATTCAGAGATTGCGCGATCGCCAAACTGATATCATTTTTCTGTATCTCTACCACGAAATCTCGGAAGACAATGATTTAGAAACGATGTCTATCACGGAAGAACCACTTGTCGCCGTTTTACCTAAAAACCATCCGCTGGCAGCCAAATCCCAAATTTCGCTTGCTGACGTAAAAAATGAAGAATTTGTCATGCCCCTGCATCAAGTTGTGGCGGGTTTGTCTGAACAAATTTACCATCTATGTTCGCAAGCAGGATTTGTGCCGAAAGTTGTTCAAACAGCCGTCTTTATGGTCACGATTTTGGGGTTGGTTGCAGGCGAAACTGGTATTAGCATTCTGCCATCTCACGTCCAGAATCTTCAACGCAAAGGAGTGGTGTATCGTCCGATTCTGGAACAAACGACAACCACTAACTTAACTGCGGTTTGGCGGCAGAATGATTCATCGACTATTTTGCAGCAATTTCTGGAGATTATTAAAAGCCTCTCAATTTATCAGCCGGAAACATCGATTATTTCAGCGTCAGAATTAGAAGTAGAGTGTGTCAGCTAGAGAGATTTTTGCGACAAACTGATATCGTTTCCGGTTGCATAGGAATTATTATTAATCTCTCTATTCTCTCTCTGTGTCCTCTGCGCCCTCTGCGGTTAAATCATTCCCATACAACCGGAAACGATATGACAATCTAAAAACTGACGCACCACAGAATAAATGGTGCGTCAGAATGGGATTTTTTGTATGTGAGAATGCTCTTTCCTGACGCACCCTACGGCTAATTTTATCGCCCAAACAGGATAAAATCACTGCGCTCGATCGCACTACCAGCCACTGTATTCGTAGAAGTAGGGTGTGTCAGAAGCGTGAGATTTTCGCGACCAATTCATCATCTCGGAACTGACACACCATTTATTCCATGGTGCGTCAGTTCCGAGATTGTCCGTGATGATTGAGATTAAACTGACGCACCCTACGGCTAGTTCGATCGCCCAAACAGGATAAAATCACTGCGATCGATCGCACTACCAGCCACTTTATTGACCGTAGCCAACAGTTGACCGTTCTGAGAAATCGCGATCGCACCTGCATTAGGGCTTTGGGTAATAGTGAGTTGAGCAAAAGTTAAACCGCCCGCTAACACTAGCAAATCTTCACCTTTAGTGAAATCAGCAATGACATCGCTGCCTTCACCTGCGGTTAAAATAAAGCGATCGCGCCCAATGCCACCACTGAGAATATCGTTACCTAAACCCCCAGTCAAAGTATCATCACCCTTACCGCCGTACAGAGTATCATTGCCGTCATCACCGCAGAGGTTGTCATTACCGCCGTTACCAAACAGCAAATCGTTACCCGCACCGCCACAGAGGGAATCTGGAGATCCGTTTAAGTTGATCGCGCGACCGCCGAAAATAGTATCGTCCCCATCGGCGCCGCAAATGCTATCAGTACCGCGATCGCCCAGCAGCAGATCGTTGCCCGTACCCCCCACCAGAACATCATCGCCCTTACCGCCGTTCAGCGTATCGTTGCCCTCTCCACCGCCCAGAGTATCCGCAGCATCTCCTCCATTCAAGAAGTCGTTACCAGCACCGCCAAACAGCAAATCGCGTCCGGTAGAGTCCGGGCTAGACGGGTCAAAACTGCCTCCAAACAAGCAGTCGTTACCCTCAGCCCCCACCAGAGTGTCGTTTCCCTTGTCACCCCAAATCAAGTCATCGTCTTTGCCACCGATCGCCACATCATCGCCTTTACCACCGAAAATGAGATCGTCGCCGGCATCCCCGTTGAGGTAATCATTACCTCTGCCGCCAAATAACAAGTCTTTGTCTGCATTCGGGCCAAGAGGGATATTGCTGGGCCGCCCGCCATAAATATTGTCGTTACCGCTTCCGCCCAGCAGAATGTCGTTCCCGTTGAAACCGTTGATAGCGTCGTTGAGATTGCTACCGATGAGGAAATCGTTGCCCTCAGTGCCGTTGAAAGTGCGATCGACTGAATTCGGCCCTGGAATTGAATCGATCGCAGGTAAGGTAATTTCGTCGCAAGTGCGATCGTCGGCATTACCGCCACCAATGCTGTCAGAGTCAACAGGATTTGGAGTCGGAGTCGGAGTTGTCGCCGGAGTTGGACTTTCCGCCGGAGTTGTTACCGGAGTCGGAGTTGTTACCGGAGTCGGAGTTGTTACCGGAGTCGGAGTTGTTACCGGAGTCGGAGTTGTTACCGGAGTCGGAGTTGT
>NZ_JAEQCE010000042.1:0-910 GCF_020738665.1 Microcoleus sp. PH2017_08_TRC_O_A | reverse complement strand
GGAGTCGGAGTTGTTACCGGAGTCGGAGTTGTTACCGGAGTCGGAGTTGTTACCGGAGTCGGAGTTGTTACCGGAGTTGGAGTTGTTACCGGAGTTGGAGTTGTTACCGGAGTTGGAGTTGTTACCGGAGTTGGAGTTGGAGAGTTATTGACAACAATGCTGGCTGTGACGATCGCAGAATCAGCTTTTCCGTCATTAGCTTTGTAGGTAAAAGAATCTGTCCCTGCAAAACCAGCATTCGGAGTGTAACTGAAGGAACCGTTAGCGTTGAGGGCGATCGCACCTTTAGCCGGATTTGCCACCAAAATCGCAGTCAACGGATCGTTTTCCGGGTCTGTATCGTTAATTAAGACTCCCAACCCTGCCACGTTGAGAGGAGTATTAAAAGAAGTTGTATAGTTGTCAGGAATCGCGACAGGCGGGTTATTGTTGACGTTTACAGTCACGGTAGCTGGTGGAGAGCTAACTATGCCGTCGCTGACTGTGTAGGTAAATGTGTCTGTCCCAGTAAAGCCTGCCTTAGGAGTATAGGTGAAAGAACCGTCTTTGCTGAGGGCGATCGACCCTTTCGTCGGGTTGGCCGCCAACGCAGCAGTCAGCGTGTCCAAGTCCGCGTCGGAGTCGTTAGCTAAAACTCCCGGCAATATTTCGCTGAGGGCTTTTCCCGCACTGGTGCTATAGGTGTCGGGATTGGCTGTTGGCACACTGTTTGTAACGTTGATATTCACCGTGGCGGGGACAGTTGCAGCGCCATCGCTAGCGCTATAAATGAAAGTATCAACTCCGACAAATCCGGGGCTGGGAGTGTAAATGAAGTCACCCTTGGGATTGAGTACGAGTTTACCTTTAGTCGGTTGTGTGACAACAGCAGCAGTCAACGTGTCGAAAATGTCGGGGTCGAAGTCATTGA
>NZ_JAEQCE010000193.1:0-2256 GCF_020738665.1 Microcoleus sp. PH2017_08_TRC_O_A | reverse complement strand
CCAGCGCCGAACTCGAATTTGTCACCAGCGCCGACAATTACTCAAAATCCAGCGCCGATATCGAATTTGTCACCAGCGCCGACAATTACTCAAAATCCATCGCCAACAATTACTCAAAATCCAGCGCCGATATCGAATTTGTCACCAGCGCCGACAATTACTCAAAATCCAGCGCCGATATCAAATTTGTCACCAGCGCCGACAATTACTCAAAATCCATCGCCGACAATTACTCAAAATCCAGCGCCGATATCAAATTTGTCACCAGCGCCGACAATTACTCAAAATCCAGCGCCGAACTCGAATTTGTCACCAGCACCAACGATTACTCAAAATCCAGCGCCGAACTCGAATTTGTCACCAGCACCAACGATTACTCAAAATCCAGCGCCGAACTCGAATTTGTCACCAGCGCCGACAATTACTCAAAATCCAGCGCCGAACTCGAATTTGTCACCAGCGCCGACAATTACTCAAAATCCAGCACCGATATCAAATTTGTCACCAGCACCAACGATTACTCAAAATCCAGCGCCGATATCGAATTTGTCACCAGCGCCGACAATTACTCAAATTCTCCCTGCTCCCGCACCAATCAATCTCGCGCCCATACCGACACCGGAACTCGCTCCTGCGCTCTCCAGCAACGGGCTTCCCAGGACAAATCCTTTATTTTCTGCCAGCTTGCAACAGCAAAACCAGATATCTAGTTCATTGCAACAGCCTAATTCACGTCGCGAAACCTCGAATATTATTGACGTTTCCAGCTTGCCAGTTAACCCCAGCGCCATTATTTTTCCGGTAGAAAACAGATTTACCAGGGAGTTTGTCGATTACCTGAATTTGCCACAAACAAATAAACGCGCCACGCTAGAAAATGCTCAAAATACTCTTCGCAGCGTCGCACAAGCCACAGGTATCAAACCAGCTCTCGTATATATGAGCTTTGTACCCAATGGTTCTACATTCGATCGACCTTACAACAGTTCGCCGCTGTTGCGCGTAGAACAGCAAATTAAAAGCTCTGACGAACTCGAAGTAATGGTAATCGCCCCCGATAGCGCGCCCTTTCGCGTGCGGATCGCTGGAACCTCTCGCGCCGAGGTAATGGAAACTATTCGGAAATTTCGCAACGAACTGACTAATCCGGTAAAGCGCAATACTAAAACTTATTTACCCTTCGCTCAGCAGCTTTACCAGTGGATGATAGCGCCGATCGAGGCAGAGTTACAAGCCAAAGGTATTCAGAATTTATCTTTTATTGCGGATATGGGGTTGCGATCGATACCGATGGCGGCGCTACATGACGGGAAAGGCTTTCTGATAGAGCGTTACAGCGTCGGCTCAATGCCGAGTCTGAGTTTGACAGATACCAGCACCACTAAGTTGCCAAATACACAAGTTCTGGCAATGGGTGCGTCACAATTTCCCAATATGAGTCCTTTGCCTGCGGTGGAAATAGAAGTTTCGACAATTATCCCGCAGGAGTCGCCCGGTAAGTCTTTCTTGAACCAAGCTTTCACTCTGGCAAATTTGAAATCGCAGCGCCAGCAGTACCCTTTTGGGAGAATTCACTTGGCTACTCACGCCGAATTTCGATCGGGAAACCCCAGCGAATCCTTTATTCAGTTGTGGGATACTAAATTGCGTTTGAATCAGTTGCGGGACATGGGATGGGGCAGTCCACAGGTGGATATGTTGGTTTTAAGTGCTTGCAGGACTGCTGTGGGCGATCGAGAATCCGAGTTGGGCTTTGGCGGGTTAGCCGTGCAAGCAGGGGTTAAATCGGCTCTAGCGACTCTCTGGTATGTCAGCGACGAGGGCAGTTTGGGATTGATGGCGGACTTTTACGGCCAGTTGAAAACTGCTCCGATGAAGGCTGAGGCCTTGCGGCAAGCGCAATTAGAAATGTTGCGCCAACAGGTGCGGATTGAAGGGGGAATATTGCGGACTTCTGTGGGTAATGTGCAGCTACCTCCGGAAATGACAAAGACAGGGACTCGGAATTTTTCTCATCCCTACTATTGGGCGGCTTTTAGAATGATTGGCAATCCTTGGTAATCAGATTTGTTTTATAGGTACGTAGTTGGGCTTGAGCCTCCTTTATCTACACGTCTCAAGAGCAATAATGATTGGCAATCAGATTTGTTGTATAGGTACGTAGGGCTTGCTGAATAATTGATTGCCAACCAAGAGCAGGAGCGATCAATATATTCAAGCTTGGTTAAAGATAAGTTTTTTCTGTATCGAGTCGCC
>NZ_JAEQCE010000041.1:0-40067 GCF_020738665.1 Microcoleus sp. PH2017_08_TRC_O_A | reverse complement strand
GGTGTCATCACCCTCAAAACGTAGTTGTAACTGAGGCTGGCTATCTCTTCACCTTTAGGTACTGGTTGTCCTGTTATGTCCGGTGATTGGTGGATAGCACTTTTAACCAATCTCGATACTAATGTCGTAAGCGAAGCAGACCGAAGGTATCGCCCCAACATCCGCAAATCATGACAACTCCCATAACCCAGTAGGGACACGACACAGCGCCGTGTCCTTAATCGTAGCTTATCGACGACAGCCTTCGGCGATCGCCCTTAACACCGCTAGCCGCACTTCAGGATGCGATTTTTCAAGGCCGTTAGCCCGAAAAATCCAGTGTCCGCCGCCCGCGTGCTCGATCGCAATCTTCTGTCCGTCAGGCAAAACGATTTGCCACCAATTCAACACAGTGGCTTTAATCAGTTGGCACTGAATCTGGGTCAATTGAGCCTCCATCAGCTTCAGTTGACGCATGATTGGGTTTTGGGCAGATGACTTCATTATTTTGTTCCTGAAATAAATTGGATAGTTTCTCGACTGGAATTTCTGTTTGCTTATTTTTCAGCTTATTTTCACTTGGAGAGCTTTTCGCTTTTACTTTACCTTCCGAACTTTTCGCCTTCACCTCCCTTTTACCACCTTTTGGCTCATTTTTTACTCCAAAACCTTTAGATTTAACTTTGGCTGGAGCAGAATTTGAAATCTGTTCCGCTGCGGGCTTCTTAAACTCCGCGTCCAATTGGTCTAAAATCTCCTCTTGTTCGGGAGTGTGTTCCGCCGGCTGCTCTACAATTCTGGGGTTGTATTCGTCAACCAGCCGCCCCAAAAATTCCGAAATTGACATTCCCGCAGCGGCTGCTTTTTTGGTCAACAGGGCGTAGGTGTCGGTTTTAATCCGAATTTGTTTTAACCTGAGGTTGGGATTGTTGTCAACTGTTTCGGCTATCGTTATTGCTGTAATCCTTTCTTTGGGGATGACATCCACAACTTCTTGCCACTTTTCCTGTAAAGCACAGTCGCCGTATTGATCTGTGACTGCGTGTTTGAACAAGGGGACAACTTGAGCGACGCAGCTAGGCAAAATCTCAAATCCGGCTTTTATTAAGCGCAGGCAAATTGCCGCAGATTTGATAATTTGCGTGCAATAAAAATACTGTCTGCCTAAGGCTTGTTCGCAGTAAATTTTGAAAGTTTTGAACTTGTCTTTGTACAAGCGCAGTTTTCGGATCGCGTCCAGCATGATCCCTTGTCGCACGTAGTCGAGGAATCCTCTTTTTATTTCGCCTGTCAGATACTCTAAATCGTGAAAGGGCGATTGATTCTGGATTTCTTCTTCAAAGTCTAGCAGCGGGCCTGCGAAGTGAAAGTTGGAGGCGATATCGCCTAGGTAGAAGTTGTCGGTAGATGTGGTCATGATCGGGAAGGGGTCGAGAAAGGGAACGATAGCACGGAAGTTGGGCGATCGCAAAGTGGAATTTTTGGTCGGGATTTTTGGTACAATTTTGAGTTGGGCTGTGTTGTAAGGTCGATCGACCTTTTACATCGCATCACCTCAAGGCGGCTATTCAAACTTGGACGTTTGGACTGTTCGGCCTGACCGACCGACTTGTGTTATGTCGCTTTTGTCTCATTATGAGATGTCGATTTAATTTTGTCAAGTATGACATCTCAATTTGAGATTTTATGTTACAATGTCATCAAGAAAAGAACGAAGACAGGAGGGCAATTCACCATTGGAAGCCCTAAGAATCAACAAAACAGACTTATCACAAGATGAGTTTGCTTTTAGATGCGGGATTCCGCGGGCCACATATCATAGATGGATATCTGGAGCCACAGAACCAAAATTTTCTCTCTTTCAGTTGAAAGCTATTTGCCGAGAACTAAAAATAGAAAAAATAGATGAACTTCCAGAGAGCTTTGGGCCGAATTAGCAATTAAATTAAACCAACAGATACAATTTTGAGTTGGGTTGTGCTTTCAGGCTTGCCGGCTGCTTGCTATGCCTTTATTCGTAGTTTAGTCAGGCTTCCTGTCTTTGTCAAGGGTAAACTACGAAACATTCTGCATAATGAATCAAGAAGTACGGGATTTATACGAAATGAGCCTTGCGGAAATTAGAGAATACAGGGGCTTTAGTCGCCGTGAGCTTAGCCTGCAACTGACGGGGAAAGTCTCTGAAGATACTTTGTATTCCATAGAAAAAAGAAAACAAAAACCCAGAGTTGATACTGCAATAGCCATTTGTACAGCCCTAAATATTAGCTTGAAACAGTTCTGTCACTCGATCGGGCTAGATGTGTCAGGACTTGTTGATGATTACGTGCCGCCGAGGGACAGCTAACCAACAGAGCGAAGTTTTGGTCGGGATTTTTGGTACAATTTTGAGTTGGGCTGTGTTGTAAGGTCGATCGACCTTTTACATGGCACCACCTCCTCGGAGTTCAGAGAAAGGGGCTTAAAGTATGCACTCAAACCCCAAAAATAGGCTCTTGTATGCCAGCACAATTGATAGACAGCACAAGCAAGGCGGTTATTAAAACCTGCACGTTTTGAACTTGAAGGCTCGCCGACCACCTTCTGCCATGTCCGTCACTTACAACTTTAGTTGGATAATTCTAATTTGTCAACTAAAGTTGTATAACTTTAGTTTAAATGAATCAAGATATAGACTATCTCAAACCAGAAACTATTCAAGAAGCTATCCAATTGGCTGAAGCTACGCAGGAACAACTAGCCCGAAACCTAGGAGTTTCTCTAAATACAGTGAATTCCTGGGTTAATTGTCGGAAAATGCCACGGGCGGATAATTTTTTCGCCCTATGCAGGGAGTTAAAGCTTTCGCCCAAAACCGTCGCTAGATTGCTACGCATCGATATCTCCAACATTCCTGACGATATCCCTTTGGTAAAATCGCCCTCACGATCGGACAACTAACAAGCACAGGGAAGTCATGGTCGGAATCTTTGGTACAATTTTGAGTTGGGCTGTGTTGTAGGTCGATCGACGATTGACATCGCATCACCTCCTCGGAGTTCAGGGAAAGGAGCTTGAGGTATGCACTCAAGCCCCAAAAATACTAAGGGTTATGCAGGTGCATAATTGATAGACACTACAAGTGAGGCGGTTATTCAAACCTGCATTTTGATCGAAGGAGGCTTGCCAGGCCGCCTTTGTTTTGCCTATCTACTAGCAGTTTAGTGCCAGATACCAACTTTGTCAAGCACTATTTTGCTAGCAATTAATTGCTATAGTTAATGGAAGCTGAAGACCGAGAAACGATAACCTTGAAAAACCTGAGAGAAAGTGCAAATTTGACCCAACCCGAACTTAGTCGTCGAATGGGGGTAGGAATTCGCATTATTGGTGATTGGGAACGAGGAGAAGCCATTCCTCGCTTCGATCGCGTCATTGCTCTGGCGCGGGAGCTAGGCGTACCTCTAAAAACACTTGCTAGATGTATGGGATTAGACGTAGCCAAAATTCCCGATGACCTACAAGCATTAAGTGTACTTCATCTTTCGACGGAGGTCAAGAAGCCAGAATCAGTGAAACAAGCTTCATGTATTAGGGAAGAAAATTCGCAAGAAAAGGAAAAGTCTCCATTAAGGCTTCTCAGAGAACAAGCTGGGCTAACCCGCCCTCAAGTCAAACAACATATCGGCGTTTCTGAGCGGATGCAAGCTGACTGGGAATCAGGAAAGTCTATGCCAACTGTTGAAAACGTGGCTGCACTGGCTAACCTATACCAAGTTTCTCTAAAAACTATGTTTGAGCTTTTAGGATTAGACGTAACTAAAATTCCCGATGACTTATCCAGTAGATCGCGAGGGCGATCGGACAAATAACGCGCAGGGGTTAATTCTTAGGTACGTTGTTGCGCTTCAGCGCTCTTTTTGGGATATCGGAAAGAGCGCTGAAGCGCAACAACGTACCTGTACCTGGGAGCCCTTTGATCCCTCAATCGGTAATTTTCCCTCTCAGAGCCTTAATCTGCCCCCGCTTGGTTTTGCTGTCAAGACGCTTGCGCTGGGAACTACGAGTCGCTTTGCTGGGTTTGCGCCTTTTCGGGATGACGATCGCACTTTTGATCAATTCTTGCAGCCGCCTCAAAGCCTCCTCGCGGTTTTGTTCCTGGCTGCGGTGCTCCTGTGCTTTGATGATAATCACACCTTCGGAGGTGATTCGCCCATCGTTGAGTTGCAATAAACGCTCTTTGTAGCGATCGGGTAATGAAGAAGCTGGGATATCAAAGCGCAGGTGAATAGCACTCGCCACCTTATTTACATTTTGTCCGCCCGCGCCTTGGGAGCGAATGGCGCTAATCTCAATTTCGCGATCGGCAATAAATACTGTGTTGGAAATTTCTATCATGATTTATTGATAATTCTTAGCTGTCAGGATGAATTCGATGAGTTTTTTTCTATCCCATAACTCTACGTCGTTAGATTTGGCAAGTTTGCAAGCATTTTCTGTAAATCTGTTGTTGGTGATGACTCTGCCTTTATTTCCGTTGTAATGTCTGACGGCTCCTGCTACTTCTTGAACTGCTTTAATCCCAACTGGATTTTTGCTTCTTTTTGCTTGAACTACTGTTTTCGATCCGTCTTTGTACAAAATCAAATCTGCTCCATAATCTTGACTGTCTTGAGTTAAAGTGACGCTATAACCACAGTTTCTAAAATGGACAGCTAGAAATTTTTCAAACTCTTTGCCAGTCATTGCATCCACTTCGAGAATACCGCTGTCTGATAAAAGTTTTTTTGATTCTTCTTCTTTAATTGTATCAAATACCAATGCTGCAATATCACCGATAATGGCAGCGGCTCTTACTAGAAAAGGTTTCATAAAATTACACTTACTTTAAAGAGATATCTATAGTTTATAATACAAAGTGGCGAGTTGTTCGTATAGACGAGGTTGAAGACTATGACGAAATCGCATGATATCATTCGAGAACAAGACCGGAGATTGGGAGAATTAATGGCGATCCTCTTCGAGGGCTTCGCTAACGTCCGTCAGCGATTCCTGGATGCAGGCGGCGATCCCCGACACCCGCCATCAGGTTTAAAAGGCGATGATTACATGACAGACGCAGAAAGACAAAAAGCACTCACGATCGCCCGATCGCTCTTTAACGACGAATATATTAAAAGCTATCTCAAAAACAAACGTCAAAACAATTTGCAACCCCAGATTAATTAGTAAGGTGCGCCGAAACGCACCCTACAAAAACTAATTAATCAGCAGTACCAGTTTGCAGCGACTCTTTCGCAGCCTGAGTCCACTCAGAGTGGAAGAACTCGCCACGCGGCTTGTCAGTGCGCTCGTAGGTGTGAGCCCCGAAATAATCGCGCTGAGCTTGCGTCAGGTTTTGCGGGAGTCGATCGCGCCGATAGCTGTCGAAATAGTCCAGGGACGCGCTGAAGGCCGGTACAGCGATACCCAGCAGGCTAGCGGTAGATAACACTTCGCGCCAAGCTGATTGGCGATCGAGAATGCTCTGTTTAAACTCTGGCGCTAACAGCAAATTCGGCAGTGCGGGATCGTCCTTGAAAGCTTTTTTAATCTTGTCCAAAAATCCAGCCCGAATGATACAGCCGCCCTTCCAAATGCGGGAAATTTCGCTCAAACTCAAGTCATAATTATACGACTTTGAGGCCGCGCTCAACAGCGCCATACCTTGGGCGTAGGAGCAAATTTTCGAGCAGTAAAGAGCATCCCGAACTTTGTTCACAAACTCTTTAGGATCGCCTTCGTACTTGGTGGTAGGCCCCGTCAGTTGTTCCGAAGCTTTGACGCGCTCTGCTTTGTAAGAAGACATGATTCTGGCATTCACAGCAGCGATAATTGTGGGAATGCTCACGCCCAATTCCAAAGCACTCATTACAGTCCAGCGACCAGTACCTTTTTGACCGGCAGCATCCATAATTACCTCAACTAAGGGTTGCTTAGTTTCCGGGTCAATGTATTTGAAAATATTAGCCGTAATTTCAATCAAAAACGAGTTGAGTTCGTCAGTTGTATTCCATTCGGCAAAAACTTCCTGCAACTCCTGGCCGCTGAGTCCACCGACGTTTTTTAGCAAATCGTAGGCTTCAGCAATGAGCTGCATATCCCCGTACTCAATACCGTTGTGCACCATTTTCACATAGTGACCGGCACCGCCAGGGCCGATGAATGTGACGCAGGGGCCGTCATCTACTTGAGCCGCTATTTTGACGAGAATTGGCTCTAATTCCTTGTAGGCTGCCAGCGTGCCACCGGGCATCATGCTAGCGCCATTCAGTGCGCCTTCTTCGCCGCCGCTAATGCCCATGCCGACAAATCCCAGTCCGGCAGCTTCTAAATCTTTGGTGCGACGTTCGGTGTCATCGTAGAGGGAGTTGCCGCCGTCAATAATCATGTCATTGGGGTCTAGCATGGGTTTGAGCTGGTCAATTACCGCATCTACGGCTTTGCCAGCTTGTACCATGACTAAGATTCTTCGAGGACGTTCTAGAGCTTCGACGAATTCCGCCAGAGTCTTGGTGGCTACAATGTTTTTGCCCTGGGCCCGTTTTGCCATGAATTCGTCGGTTTTGGCTGCTGTGCGGTTGTATACCGCTACGGAGAAGCCTCTGCTTTCGACGTTGAGGGCTAGGTTTTCGCCCATAACTGCTAGACCGATTAAACCAAAATTTTGCTTTGCCATAAAAATACTCGGTAAGTGGGAAACTCAGAGTCTTTAGACCTGAGAGGGAATTTACTCTTTGTGGAACAGGCCGGAAAGCCTGTTAAGCGAGCATGATGCAAGATGTCAGTTTAAGTGTATTTTTATATTCAAAAAATTGATGTTTGGTGAATCACTAGGGTTTTTTTAAGATTTAAGCGATATTAGCGATATTAAAGAGAGCGGTGAGGGATAATGAGACGGATATTAATTCGATCGCAGTAACGATAGATACAGATAAGCGGACATTTTGAGGAAAATTTAGGAGACTGTTGTAATTATGGAAGATTTGCAGTATCTGGCAGCCTGGGTGAAGGAGCAACACGCTCGGGAGTATATTTTGACTTGGCTGCTGAGTCAACAGGGGCTGTGGTGGTCGGATGGAGAGATTTATCAGGCGGTTTTGCAAAAGTCGGGAAAGCTGTTGAAGGCTTACGTGCAAAAACGGCAGGCTGGAGAGTTGTTTGAGGGGATTTCTGAGAAGTTGGTGGGAGATGAGAATTGGGATGATTTGGTGATCAGTTTGGGGCGAATTGTTGCTGTTTATCAGGAGGAATTGGTGAAGTTGCAAGAGCGCGATATGCGGGGGGATGGGCTAAAAAAAAAGTCAATTAGCCAACCTGTAAGTGGAGATTCTTTGTCGGTGTTGGAGGTGCAGCAAGCTTTGCCCGATCCTTATGCGGATACGCTGACTGGGAGATAGTCAGTTGGCAGTTGGCAGTTGGCAGTTGGCAGTTGACAGTTGGTGATTAGTTATTGGTTATTGGTTATTCGTAGCAGGCAAAAAATAACAATAATATCGTTTCTGGTTGCATCGGAATAGTCAGTGCTGTCCCCGCTCGCTACCCCAATAGCGAGCGGGGACAGCACTACATAATTCGGATGTCACCCGATTTGATATACAAAATAACCAATAACTAATAACAAGCAACCAATAACCAATATCTAAATATAGCTGCTAGCTTGACGGGTAAACATTGAATGGTATATTTCGCCCAATTCTATCAATTCGTCGTGAGTTCCGATTTCGACTATTTTACCATTTTCCATCACGGCGATGCGATCGGCTATTTTTGCTAAACCCAATCTGTGGCTGATGACTATTGTTGTTTTCCCGGCGGCGATTTGGCGGAAGATGCTGTAAATTTCGTGTTCTGTCTTGGGGTCGAGGGCGGCGGTTGGTTCGTCAAAAATTAGCACTTCGGCTGTAGAAAGCCGCATTAACGCCCGGGCGATCGCAATTCTTTGCCACTGTCCCCCCGATAAGTCTATGCCGTCTTCTAATTGTTTCCCCAACGGTGTCTCTAAACCTGCGGAAAGACTATTGACTTTTGCGCTAATTCCTGCTTCGGAAATAGCTTCGTTAATTGCGGTGTCATCCGACAGTGAAAGCAAGTCGCCAAAACCGACGTTTTCGCGCACTGTGGAGGGGAAACGGGCGTAATCTTGCATGACAACGGCGATGCGCGATCGCACGTATGCTAGAGGGTACGATCGCAAATCTTTGCCATTCCAGGCGATCGTACCACTTGTCGGGTCGTACAGGCGACCGAGGAGTTTGCCAAGAGTCGTCTTACCCGCGCCATTTTCCCCGACAAGCACTAGCATTTCACCCGGATTAATGGTTAAGTCGATATTTGCGATCGTGCTTTTAGTGCTACCGGGATAGCAAAAAGATAAATCCTTAATCTCGATACCAATTTTATCTTTTGTGGCACGGGCATCTTGCCCGTGATCTGATACTTGATTTGTGGCACGGGCATCTTGCCCGTAATCTTCTAAACTAGGCAAGCGAGATGCCACATTCACCAGCGGAGACTGCAACTCGGGTTTGAGATCCAAAAGTTGAAAAATCGGACTGACGCCGAGGGAAATATCGTACAAATTAGTGTAATTCCCAATCAGCAATTGCAAACTGGTTTCTACTTGAACAATCAAACCAGAATACAGCGCCAAATCTCCCAAAGTGTAGCGCCCTCCCAAAGCTCCCATGACCACATAAACAAATGGCAAGGCTACACCTATTCTACTAAATATCGACCACAAAAGTACAACAATCGCTCCTTTTTTTCGCACTTGCTGCATCTCGCTAAAAAACTGCAAATACTGACCATTCCAGCGTTTGAGCCAAAGTTCCTGCAACCCAAACAAACGCAATTCTTTAGCATATTCTTCCCCTGTCAATACCGTAGCGGATAAGTTCATCTCGCGAGTGATTTTAGCTTGCTTTTTTTGAACTCTCCAGATAAGTTTGAGATATTTTCTTTCAATGTGAATTGAGGGAAGTGATGACACCACCATCACCACAGGAACCCACCAAGCTATTGATGCAGCCAGGCCGATCGAGGGAATGAAGATACAAATTCCCGTGATTGTCATGCTGATGGTGAATGCTAGTTGCTGTACTTGTTTAACTCCGGTTTTGGCAAGTTCTAAGATATTTAATAGTTCGGGGTTTTCAAACAGGGCGATATCGTCGAAATTGGCGACTTTTTCGAGAACTTGTCCTTCAACTCCACCTTGCACGCGATCGCGCAAAGATGTTGCTGCAAAAGAACTCATGGTTTCGATTGAATCGCTGACTAACTTGAGAGTTAAGACTCCGACAATACTCCACAGCAAGATTGGGTGGGAAAGGATCAAAGCTAAGGGCTGTGCTGTTTGGGTTTGCAACAGCAACCGAGATACTTCATCAATGATTAGTTTATCTAAAACAAGCACGCCAGATGGGGCGGCACCGCGGATGATGTTGAGTATGATTAAATTGCGGAGTTCGATCGGTGCGGCTTTGATTATCAGGCTTAGGCTGCGCCGCAAAGCTTGGAATGTGGTGATTTGGATGGGTTGCATAGTTTGTGGGTAGGTGTCGGGTCTACTCATCCCCTCCCGTTATATTATAGATGATGAGTTGATTAATTGTCGTTGGCGAGCGCATAATTTCTCTTTTTTTCTCCTCACGTTTCCCAGGTTGGTTGAAAACTTATGAGTGCATTCATAGCTCGTTGTAAACTGGGGGAATTAGTCTGTGCTGATGCAACCTGCCAACTTTGATTGACAAACTGGATGAGTTGACCGTTATAGTCTTTACCAATTTTTGCGGTACTATTACGATCGGGGACAATCCCCTCCCGCAGATTTCGCTTCCTTGACTTTTTAGCCAGAGTGATTAAAAGCTGTTTGGGATCGGAAATTCGATCCACATCGCCAGGAATTAAGTCTACTGAAATACCCAGAAATTCGGCAAATCCCTCCCGATGTGCAAGTAACCACGCTTCCACTTCTTTAACCGCAATCCGAAACAGCAGATTAGGATGTTTTGGTTGAGTTAGCCACTCGGAAAGAATTACTAGCGGACAGTCTGCATTATCCAAATCAGTTAATACTAAGTATGGCATTCCCTTCGCCGCATGATTTAATCCAGGAAGAATCTTTTTGATTTTGCCATATCCTCTCTGGTTCAAGCAATTTCCCACTGAAAATCGACGTTGAGACTGTTTAAGCATTTCTTTAAGAACTGCTTCACTCAGTACATCCTCAAACACTAAATTGATGGGAATATCCGTCATTTGAATAAACTGAGTTGTTCGATCGCAGGCGGTGCTGTGAGAGGAAGTGCAGCATCAGCTATACTTAAACCTCCTTCTAATAGCATTGTTATTTGTTCGTTACTGGAAGCAAGTTTTACCTGAGTTCCTTCAGGAGTCGGTGTCATTAGCAGCACCTCTTCGCCGCCAATGCCTTTGTCTGAGAGCAAATCAGCACTATGGGTACTAAGAATAACCTGTCGCTTTCTCGGACGCTGAAGGCGATAAATCAGAGAGGGTAGATTGCTAACAATAGCCGAATTTAAGGAAAGTTCGGGTTCTTCTAGTAACAATAATGAATCGGATTCTAGCAGTGACCAAAGTAAACCAATTAACCGTAACGTTCCGTCAGAAAATTGGTCTTCCCGTTGTTTTCCTGCTCCGGGCCGCCAATGTTCGTAAACAGCTTCCAAATGGGGAACTCCCATCACATCTTTGGTATCTGTGAGGTTTTTCAATTGTGGGACAGCCAGCTTTAAAGCATCTTCAATTTTTTTTAATCGCGATCTTCGGGTTTTTTCGGGAGTTTTAGCAACTCGTTCTAAAAAAGTTCTCCCAAAAGGATCTTCGGAAAGTCCAGGAGTAGCAAAAGCTTCGGGATGGCGAACTAACTGAGGAATTAAATGTAAATATAAAATTGACTCTAAAAATTTAGGAATTTCTCTAAATTCTGCATTGGCATTAATTTGCTCTAAATAAGTCTGGGTAAGACGTAGCTCATCGTTGTTATCGTCTTGAGTAGGGCGATCAACAATTTGTTGATCGCCTTTCCAAACTCGTTCATAGGCAACTATCGGCTCATTTTTTCCACCTTTTCTCTGTTTAATTCCCAGCGCATACGTCCACAAGGGCTGTTCATCATTAGATTCTGAAAGCTGAATTCCTATTTCTACATTTGGATATCGACGTGCATAAAGACTGCGAATTTTTGATACGCCGCCTCGATCGCTCACGGCTTTCTGCAATCCGCCTCCTGCTTTGGCCAGATCCCGCAAAAAGCGCAATGAATCGAGAAAGTTTGACTTACCACAGGCATTCGGGCCTACCAGAAAAACGCGATCGCGCAACTCAACATTCACTGACTGAAAATTGCGCCAATTTTGCAGAACTATATGGGAGATAATCATTATTTTAACCTAATCAAGAAATACTTAATCATAGAGTTAATTTTTACTAGCGTTTTAGTGAGAATCAGAATTGTCAGGATTGATTAGTGAGTAGCTGCTTTCAAAAAGATCCAGATAGGGTTTGTAACGATAAAGTCTGTTGCGTTGCCAACCTGTGACTTCATCAAGCAAAGCAATTTCTACAAATTTATCGACTATTTTTCTAGCTGTTGCGTAACTACATTGCAATTCGTTTTCTACTAAACGAATATTGACGATTGGGTGCTGGAAAAGTATATCTAGCAAGCGCAAACCATAACTGCTACTGGAAATTTGCTGACCGATTATTTCGCGGTGTTTTTCGCGCATTTCCAGAATAGAACGGGCTGTAGTTGTTGCTGACTGGCTGACTTCAAAAATACCTTGAAGAAAAAACTTTAACCATCCTTCCCAATCACCATGAGTGCGAATTGCCATCAGGCGATCGTAATATTCTATTCGGTGAAATTTTAGATAATGACTGAGGTATAGTAAAGGCTTTTGTAGGATTCCTTGCTGACAAAGCAGAAAAGTAATTAGCAATCGTCCAATCCGTCCATTTCCATCTAAAAATGGGTGTATTGTTTCAAATTGAGCGTGAGCTAATCCGCAATGAATCAGTACAGGTAAAGAATTGGTATCGTGCAAAAATCTCTCTAGGTTGTCGAGAGATTGGTGCATTTCTGCAACTGTTGGAGGTACATAGGCCGCAGTACCCAGGTTACAACCTTGAGGGCCAATCCAATTTTGACTTTTCCGAAATTCTCCCGGTGTGCGATCGCTTCCTCGCACGTCTTTGAGTAATTCTGTATGAATTTCTCGCAGCAAGCGCAGACAAAGTGGAAATTCTTGAAGCCGCTTTAAACCGTAGTTCATGGCGTTAACGTAGTTAACAACCTCCTGCACATCTTTAAAGCGTTCTTGACCTTTGACATCAATTTCATATTGAAGTACGTCCTCTAGGGTGCTTTGCGTTCCTTCAATTTGCGAACTAAGAACGGCTTCCTGACGGACGTACATCGCTACGAATAGGTCAGGGTTGGGCAAAATAGAGGTAGCACCGTCTAGTCTTCCTAAAGCCCGATCGGCATTGGAGAGCAAGCGATGAAGCTCTGCGTCCATTTTAATGGGCGGTTCGGGAGGGAGGGGCGCTGGAATGAAGGCGCTGTATCCTTCAGTTTGTTGGACGTATCGACCAGATCGCATCATTGGGTGACGGAGGGACAAAGGTTGAGGTCTTGTTATCTTATGTTATTCCAGTGAAATAAGACGGCGGTCGCGGAATCTTATTATAGCAAAAGTCTGTTTAGTATAATAAGATTGCCAGGACAGGCCAACTCGATCGCAATACGAGGATACAGCAGTGCTGTGTCCCTACGGATATGGTTGAGACAGGAGGACACAGCAGTGCTGTGTCCCTGCGGATATGGTTGAGAACCTTGCGTGACATACCCGGCACTCATTTTGTAAACAAATAGAGTGCAGGCTTCCTCTTTCAACGGGAGAGCCTCGACGCGAGCCATCTCTAAGCTGGTCTTATCCTCCCTCCGTAGGTTTTACTCACCTTTATTTTATGTGGTACTTACTAGCAAGATAATTACTTATCTTTTCCGGCAGACTCCCTGTGTCCCAAGGAGTAGAATTGTTGATTTTTTCACCCATCCATCAGCTCTTTTATGGCTTAGCGGGATATTGGGGCTACCAGTCAGAAACTGATAGGTGGTGTCTAGCCTTTATACAACGGAAAGTTCGCCCACCACGGCTACTCTTGTCATCTCCGGTTAGTTCGATCCTATCATGGATTCGCTATCGCTCAATTTCTTTGCTGCTCGTTTTCATCCCGTCACTCATCCTGTAAACGGATAGAGTGCGGGACTTCCCACTCGTATTAGTTAAAATATCAAACGCCGCACCGTGCCATCATCTGTAAATTGCTGTTCCCCAATCCCCACAACTTCGACAGTAATTTCGCGCTCCGAAATCGCAAATTCCCCCTCCCGCGCCGCAATTTCAACTATCATTTTTCGCCCTTCCAAATACACCTTGTAATTAGTCGTAGCCCAGACAGCTTGTTCGTACTCAAAACTGTGTCCATCGTCCTCATAAAGCGTCCATTCACCAGTTCCGGGCCAAATTCGCATTTTCAATGAATCGATCGCCCTTTCCTCAACAAATTGTCTCACAGGGGCGATCCTCTTCGAGGGCTTCGCTAACGCAATTATCCCCCCACCGCGCGCGTACAACGGCATTCTCTCCACAGGTGCATCAGCCAAAATGTGCGTCGGGCCCTGATAGCATTCGCCCGTCCACCAATCGTACCAAGTCCCCTCCGGCAAATACACGGCGCGATGCTCAACTCCCTGTCGGTAAACGGGTGCAGCCATCAGCGATGGGCCGAGCAATACTTGATCGTAAAGGTGATAAGTTGTACGATCGCGCGGGAAGTGATAAAGTAACGGTCGTAAAATCGGCGTTCCCGCGATCGCAGCTTCCCAAAAAAGCGTGTAAATGTACGGCAATAACTGATAGCGTAAATTGATGTATTCGCGGCAAATCTGCTCGGTGCGATCGCCAAAAACCCACGGTTCGTGCTGCGCCGTCGTCATCGCCGAATGACCGCGCATCAACGGATACAGCATCCCCACCTGCATCCACCGCGCGAACAATTCAGCGGTTGCATTCCCCGCAAAGCCGCCGATGTCGCAACCGACAAACGCGACGCCGGAAAGCCCCATGTTGCAAAGCATTGGTAGCGACATTTCTAAGTGTTCCCACTGCGATTGATTGTCGCCCATCCACACGGAGGAGTAGCGCTGCACCCCCGCAAATCCCGATCGCGTCAACACAAAAGATCGATCGCCCCCTCGGACTTTTTGCAACCCTTCCGCACAAGCTTTCGCCATCATCAACCCGTACAAATTGTGGGTTTCGGCGTGAGTTGTGCGATCGAATTCCGGGCCCTGCGGTGCATCCAGCGGAAACCAAATGTGTTCGCCACCATCGCCAAAAGGTCGATCGGCGATCGCAGGTTCGTTCATGTCGTTCCAAATCCCCGCAACGCCCATATCTGTCAGGCTTTTGTGCAATTCCCCCCACCACTGGCGCACGTCGGGGCGCATGAAGTCGGGAAACACGGCTTTGTCGGGCCAAACGTAACCGTGGAAAAGCTTTCCGTCGGCGGTGCGGACGAAATAGTCGTTTTCCACACCGCGATCGAATATTGGATAATCTGCTTCCGGTTCGTACTTGACACCGGGATCGACAATCGTCACCACTTTAAAGCCCGCTGCTTTCAAATCTGCGATCAGTTTCGCCGGATCGGGGAAGCGCTTCGGGCTCCAAGTAAAAACGCGGTAGCCGCGCATATAGTCGATGTCGAGGTGGATGACATCGCAGGGAATGCTGCGATCGCGAAATTCCCGCGCCAACTCCCGCACAACGTCCTCGGATTCGTAGCTCCAGCGGCACTGGTGGTATCCCAGCGCCCATTTTGGCGGAATCGGCATCCGGCCGGTCAACTGCGTGTAGGTGGCGAGAATTTGGGCGGGTTCCGGGCCGTAAATGATGTAGTAGTCGAGTTCCGTGTCTCTGGTTTCCATCCGCAAAACCCCTGGTGTTTCCGCGCCGATGTCGAATTGACTCCAAAATGTGGTGTTGAAAAAGATGCCGTAAGCGCGATCGGGATTCAGGGCGATGTAAAATGCGATCGCCTGGTACATTTCATCGGTGACGGAATTGTAGTCGAGGGCGTCAATTGTCCAGTTTGTCTTGACTTCGGAGAGTTTGTCGAGGAAGCCGGTGCGTTGGCCGAAACCGTAGAAGTGTTCGTCTGTTTCGATGCGCTTCCAGGCGGCGGTTGCACCTGTGCGCCATCCCATCGGGCGATCGCAGTCGCTAGCAAAGGGTTTTCCTGATTTGTCAAAGCATTCGATGGCAGGGCGATCGCGCTTGACAGAAATTGTTATTTGTGCTGTTTCAATTTCGATTTTTTCCGCTGTTTCTCGCACTTCAAAAGGTACAATTTGCCATTCTTCGTCGGGGAGAGTTACGGAGTGCGATCGATCTTTAAATTCACCTGTCGGTGACATTCGTACTCGGATTAAATTCGCCGCGAGGAT
This sequence comes from Microcoleus sp. PH2017_08_TRC_O_A, assembly GCF_020738665.1. NCBI lineage: Bacteria > Bacillati > Cyanobacteriota > Cyanophyceae > Oscillatoriales > Microcoleaceae > Microcoleus > Microcoleus sp. PH2017_08_TRC_O_A. The sequence goes on along the minus strand of NZ_JAEQCE010000041.1, from coordinate 24,526 downwards.
GCTGATTTTGAGAGAGGAATTGGTACAGTTGAAGTGAATTGTGCGTGAAGCGCAGCTATCCCGTAGGGAATCGGTCTTACTTAGAGATTGTACTGATCCGATAATTGACCAAGGCTGTTCGGTAGTTTGGAGTTTTCCGAAGTATTGCGGCATATACTATGAATCGAAATATTATAAATTGTCGTTTGATGAGTTAAGGGTTGTCATCTGGCAAAAGGAAGAAACAAGTAAATCAACCTCATTAAACATAAAACTCTCTCCCTATTAAAAACCCGATCTACCTGCTAAATACTTGCAAAATTTTCTGCACTCCGTTCTTTTCTAGCCTCTCAAACTGCTGCCGTTCATCAGCAGTAAAAACAGTTGTAACTTCCCGTTTATCCGACATTTGTGCTTCCAAAACTCCACGGTTGAAGAAAACAACTTCACCCGTACCAAAAAAGACGATCGCCCTTACCCGATCGCCTTTTAGCCAAAATCCCACTCCATCTCCCACTTCCACCAGGGCTTCCGATGCACTGACAATGGTTTTACCGCCATTGGTAGAACACATGATGTAGCTAATATTTTTGACGGTTTTTGTGGCTTTTTGACAGGGTTGAGCCTGAAGTTGTTTCAATTCTAGATCGTAATTTTCCCGATTCATGACAGGCTTAATTTGATTTAGCAAACAGCGATCGGGTATACCATCACCATCATCATCCATGCGGATGTCGTCCTGTTGTCCGTCGCGATCGCAATCAATCGCCGGCCCGATGATCTGTCTGCTGGGTTTCGCCGATTGTGCTAGTGCACCGCCACTGATGGCAGAGCTTAATAATAGCAGGGCGATCGGCAATAATTTGAATAGCATCATATTGAAAAAATATCCTCGGTCAAATTTTAGCACCATGCTGTTTTAATAGCTTAATAATTTGCAGATTAGAAGATTTATCGGCAATACTTAGGAATGAGAATTAAATAACTTACAATTTTTATTGTTCTTGTGGGATGGGCGTCCCGCCCGTCACGAAAGGACGGGCGGGACGCCCATCCCACAAATATGTGTAAATTATTTAATTCGCGATCCTTAGATGCTATCTCTTCATTCATGTGCTCGATAACCACCAAAGTAATATCATCAAACACCTTGACTAATAAGTGATGTTTGTTGAAGTATCTTCACAGGATACTAAGCTTGTTCGTTGATAGTTGCTGTTAACTCTGCCGGCAATTCAAACTTGCCATCGGCACCGGGTTCAAACTCAAAAACTTGCAACACAGCATCCACATTTAGCGGCCCGTAAATGTGCGGGTAATCCTCACCGGCGGCAAATTCATACTTAAGTTCAGATTCTATTTTTTCCGAGTCAATCCACAGCAGCAGCAATCCTGTTTGTCCTACAAAAAATTTATTGGCAGATTTCAAAACTTGCGGCAGAGTCGAACAGTGGATAAATCCTTCTGTATCTAACGTATCTCCGCGATAGGATTGCACTTGTTTTGCTTCTTCCCACTGTTGGCTGCGGGTGATGTGAAAGATAACGCTCATAGTTTGATGGATTTTAAGTGCGATCGCCAATTGGCAGTAAAATCTGAGAAGGACAACTCCCGCCACAACTTACTGTCAGCGTCATAATTTTAGCATCAATTAACCGCGCTGCACCCGGAGGCGCACAAGTTCCCGGATTCACGTCATAAGCTGGAAAACAAGCGGCACTCAAACTCAGGCGCATTGAATTGTGAAACTGGCATCTTGCCCGTTCCTACCTATTTCTGCAAGAGGTATACTGAAGTCCGAACGATCTAACTTAGCGCGTTTAGCTGTTTATTTTGCGGACTGAAGTCCTCACTACAAACCTAGCACGGCACGAGTACATCCGATCGCCCGAGAACCCTCATATCTTCCTCATCGAGTTCGACTGGTGTACCGCTGCGAATTAGTTCCACAAAATCCTCGTTTGGCACCATAATGCACAAAGTGTAAAGACGTTCGCTGCCCGTATTTTCAATGACGTGAGTGCCAGTTGGAGGCACTAACAAACTATCACCCGGTTTAATACTAACTGTTTTGCCGTCGCAAGTCGCTTGCCCTCTTCCTTTGAGTACAAAAAACATTTCTACCGCAAATTGATGGCGGTTGGGAGGAGTTTTTCCGCCCGGATCGAAAATCTCGATGCAAACAGTTAATGAGGCATTCGCGGTTGCCGGATCGAAAACTATGGCTAATCTATTAGTATCCCCCGGGCTGATGCGAAATGCTTGGTAGTCTTGAGGCGATTTCATCACCGGAATCATGCACTGGTTTGTCATTTTTTTATTCTTAGTTGTGAGTTGTTATAGCTGAAGGAAGAAGGAAGAGGGAAGAGAGAAGAGGGAAGCAGAACCCAGGATTTTAGCAATTAAGAACTTCCTAACCGTCTCGGACAGTTGCTATATGTTTCGGGTGCATCTCAATGAATGCAAATATACTCGTAGGGGCGAAGCATTTCGGCAGTAAATCTCTGATTCTCACTCATAAATTATGTGCCGAAATGCTTCGCCCTTGCCAAAATGAGATGCACCCTATGTTTCTGCTGTCATTAGTGAGCATTCAGAGTCATTAGTCCGTGGCTCAACCTCCCCAGTTTATTGCTAATGACCAATGACTAATGACCAATGACCAATGACCAATGACTAATAACTAATGACTAATGACTAATGACTAATTCCCTAGTTATTTAATTGCTTCTAACATAGCCTGAGAATCAGACAAAAACCCAAAACATTGTTTAACGTTATAAAGAGTAGCCTGCCAGCAATACTCTGGAGATGTGGTAGCTGTACAATCTTTGACTAAAATGCAGTCGTAGTTTAGAAAACAAGCATCTTGTAGGGTAGCCATGACACATTGATCGGCGTTGACTCCGCCAAAAAAAAGTGTAGTTCTTCCCAGGTTCCGTAGGATACTATCTAAAGGAGTATCCCAAAAGGCACTCATGCGATATTTATCAATGCAAATATCCTCTGGTTTCTGTTCTAATTCATCAACAACGGCGGCCGCCCAACTCCCTGCCATCAAAACAGATGCGCCGTTTTTGGGTAGCGGATCTCCCAAACCTACGCCCTCGCCCGTGGGATTGTAAACGTGGCGCGAAGCTGCGCTAATATTGAGCAAATCGGGGCGGTTTCCCCAGTTTATCCAAATAATGGGTACTGCGTGCGATCGCAATTTTGGCAGCAAATTTTGCAAAGGATTAATTGGAGTGCGCGCAGGGGTTACATCGACGCCGATGTGTGATAGCCAACCGTCGGGGTGACAGAAATCGTTTTGCATATCTATCACTAGCATCGCTGCTTTTGCTAAGTCCAATCGCAGGGTTTTCGTTTCTGTTTCTAGGGTAACAGGTTGAGGCGCGATCGGCGATCGGGTGATGTCGGCAATTTTAGCATCAACTTTCCAAGCATTCGGCGCAACGCCCAAGGTGCGAAGAAGATCGGGATTCATATTGATTATGTCTCAGAAATAATTTCAATTTTATAACTATTTGATTGTTGATAACTTGTCATATCTTAAATTTTTGTTACAATTAAGTATCCGATGCAACTCTTTTGATAAATTTTATAATTTATTAACTTTAAGGGCGAGCGCAAATCTTGCAAATGTTAGCGCCAAGCAATCATAAAATAGAAATAGATGTAAATCCACAAAAAGGGTAAATCTGTGAGCTTCACTATTCAAAATGCTTTGATTCCGGTTGAGAGTGGTTATGAAACCGCAGACGTGCAAGTGGCGAATAATTGCATAAGTGCGATCGCGCCCAATTTAGCTCCTACAGAAACAGCAATCGATGGCAAAAATAAGCTGCTGCTTCCCGGTTTTGTCAACGCGCACACGCACTCTTCTGAAATGTGGCAGCGCGGGATTATTCCGCCTTTACCGCTGGAGTTGTGGATTGGCGAACTGTACGATTTCACGCCTCTCGATCCGGAACAAGTTTACTTGAGTGCCTTGGGAACTGCGGTAGAAACATTGCTCTCGGGCGGCACAAGCGTAGTCGATCATTTAGTTTTGATTCCGGGGCAAGAATTAGAGACAATTGCTGCGGCAGTTCGCGCTTATCAAGAAATCGGCATCCGCGCTTTTATCGGGCCGTTAATTCAAGATGAATCCCTGACAGCGGGAATGCCTGCGGGCGAGAGTGGCATCGAGCACGCGGCTTACATTCGCTCGACAAATGCAACTTTGGAACTCATGGAAGCAGCTATCAAACAGTTTCACTATCCAGAAAAAGGTGTTAATATATTGCTGGCACCGACGGGAATTCAACTGTGTTCTGATGCTTTGTTTGAAGGCTGCATCGATTTGGGCGATCGCTACAATCTTTGCCTGCACGCCCACCTCTTAGAAACGCCCGCTCAAAAACAGTTAGCTCGCGAAAAATACGGCTGTAGCGCTGTCGAACATTTGCAACAAATCGGTTATTTAAGTCCGCGCACTTCCTTAGCGCACTGCGTGTGGCTGGACGATGCCGACATTGCAATTATGGCAGAAACTCAATCGACTGTTGTACACAATCCCCTCAGCAACCTGCGCTTAGGAAGCGGGATTGCACCGATTTTAAAATACCGCCAAGCTGGAGTAAACGTATCTTTTGGCTGCGACGGCGCCGCTAGCAACGACTCTCAAGATTTGCTGGAAGCGATTAAAATGGGTTCAATTCTGCACAATATTACGGATTTGGATTACCGCCACTGGATTACACCGCGCCAGTCTGTAGAAATGGCATCGCTGGGGGGAGCAAAAGGCTTGAATCTCGGCGATGAAATTGGTTCGCTAACTGTCGGCAAAAAAGCGGATTTGGTGCTGTACGATTTAACCAGTTTATCATTGTTGCCGCGCACCGATCCGATTGGTTTGCTAATTTTGGGACGCCCGACAAATACGGTAGATAGCGTTTGGGTAAACGGCAAACAAATTGTCGCTGAAGGTAAGGTTAAAACCATTGATGTTGATGGTTTGAGGCGGCAATTATTCGATCGCAGCGAGTGGAGTAGCAAGCGCCAATCGCCGATGGTGGGCGAGATTGAATCGCACTACCGCCAAGTGATGAAATTGCCACTCGGCGGTTGAAACCGCGACTAGACAGACAAAACCCGAGGAGGCGGGTTGAAGAAAGACTCGGCGGTTGAAACCGCGACTAGACAGACAAAACCCGCCTCCGCGGGTTCAAGAAAGTCAGGTTTGCAGTGCGAACGTTACAGTATGATATTAGATTGTGGTGTTTGCGAAAAATTGATGATTAAACTGCACAAATGGCGGCGGATACTGGCTTTAATAGTTGTTTTTGCGATCGCCCTTACCTCCGCCGCAATTTTCTCCCCCCGAATGGAAGCTCAAACTGCACCCAAAACCCCAACCACCGAATTGCGCGGCATCTGGCTGACTAATATTGACAGCGACGTTATTTTCTCCCGCAACAACATCATTGACGCTGTAAATCGACTGGACAAACTCAACTTTAACACCATTTATCCTACGGTTTGGCAAGGAGGCTATACGCTTTATCCCAGCGCTGTAGCCAAACGAGTATTCGGAAAGTCGATCGACCCATCACCAGGATTGCAAGACCGAGACATTCTCAAAGAAATTATAGCACAATCCCACAAAAAAAGTATAGCAGTAATCCCGTGGTTTGAGTTTGGTTTCATGGCTCCCGCCGAATCGGAATTAGCCAGACTTCACCCTGACTGGCTGGCGACGCGACGCGACGGTTCAACTATTTGGAAAGAAGGCACGCACGATCGAGTTTGGCTGAATCCTTTTCATCCGGAAGTTCAGAAATTTATCTTAGATTTAATCTTAGAAATCGTCGATAATTACGATCTAGATGGCATTCAATTTGACGACCATTTCGGTTTGCCCGTAGAGTTTGGCTACGAGCCGCAAACAGTGTTAATGTATGAAAAACAAATCAAAAGTCCTCCCTCCAATGACGCCCGCGAAACCTTCTGGATCCGCTGGCGCGCCGACAAAATCAACGACTTCATGGGGCAAATTTCCCGCGCCATCAAATCCCGCAAACAAAAATGTATTATTAGTTTATCTCCCAATCCCTTGCACTTTGCTTTACCCGCCCACTTGCAGGACTGGTTTACCTGGGAAAGACGCGGTTACATCGAAGAACTTATAGTACAGGTGTATCGCAGCGATATCAAGCGTTTTAATGCCGAACTGGAACGGGAAGAAGTCAAACTCGCCAAAAAGCACATTCCAACTGCGATCGGTATTTTAACAGGTTTGAAAAACAGTTCTATTCCGCTGTCACAAATTCAAGAGCAAGTGCAAGCAGTCCGAAAGAGAAATTTTGCAGGGGTTTCCTTCTTTTTCTATGAAAGCTTGTCAAATTGGGCCAGCGAAACTCCCGAACAGCGAAATTCTGCCCTGCAAGAATTCTTTCCCACAAAGATGCAACGCCCGCCTGTTTAAAACCGTTCGTAGTGAGGACTTCAGTCCTTCTTCTTCTTCGTTCGTAGTGAGGACTTCAGTCCTTCTTCTTCTTCGTTCGTAGTGAGGACTTCAGTCCTTCTTCTTAAGATTATTAAGGACTAAAGTCCTCACTACGAACCTTGAAAATAGATATAATGTTTAACACTAAATTAATTTACCGCATTTGTATTCTTAATTTATGTCTGATTGCTATCCTTGCTGCAATCGGCTACCTGACTCCCCGAAAGTGGGGAGACTCCTCGCAAAAAAATTGCACAGTTAGCGTACAAGTTTCTAACCAAGGCATCCACACCGAAATCATCGTTCCAGTTAAAAATCAATACTTTGACTGGAATCAATATTTACCAATTACACAAATAGGACGGGATGCAAATTATGATTATAAATATTTGTCTTTTGGCTGGGGAGATCGAGCTTTTATGCTGGAAAGTCCCACCTCAGCAACCATCAACCCAGTTATAGCTTTCAATGCTCTATTTCTCCCTACTCCGTCTACCCTCCACGTTCAAGGTTATCGAGTTTTTCCTCAAGATATAGAAACCAAATGTGTTAAAATTAGTGGGAAAAATTATCGGAGGCTGGTAAATTTCCTTAAAAATACATTCCAATTAGACGCAGCAGGTAATAAAATAAAAATCAGCTACGGCTACTACAACACTGACAGTTTTTATGAAGCAAAAGGCAGTTACTCTATTTTGAGAACTTGCAATGACTGGACGGCTGAAGCTTTGCGAGAAGCTGAGATTGATACTCCTTTGTGGTCAACTCTATCGTCATCGATTATGTTTCATTTAAATAGCGGTTGTGAAGGTATTTAAACAGTTGACAGTTGACAGTTGACAGTTGACAGCAGTCAATTACCAATTCCCAATTCCCAATTCCCAATTCCCAATTCCCAATTCCCAATTCCCCAATTCCCCAATTCCCAAATATTATGAATGTAATTCCAGCGATCGACCTTTTGGACGGAAAATGCGTCAGACTCTATCAGGGAGACTACGCCAAGTCCCAAACTTTTAACGAAAATCCCGTCGAAGTCGCCAGACAGTGGGTAAATGAAGGCGCCACAATGCTGCATTTGGTAGACCTCGATGGGGCAAAAGCAGGTCATCCTGTAAACTTAGCAGCCATTGAGGCGATCGTCCGCGCAGTAGACGTTCCCTGTCAATTAGGAGGCGGAATGCGCGATCGCCCTTCTGTCGCGGCAATTCTCAAATTAGGCGTTCAGCGCGCCATTCTCGGCACTGTCGCCGTCGAACAACCGCAATTAGTCGGTGAATTGTGTGCCGAATTTCCAGGTCAAATTCTCGTCGGAATCGATGCCAGAAACGGTAAAGTTGCTACCAGAGGCTGGCTGGAAACTTCCGAAGTTTTAGCGACAGAATTGGCGCAAAAAATGGCAGAATTAGGGGCGGCTGAAATTATTTACACCGACATTCACCGCGACGGCACCATGGAAGGGCCGAATTTGGAATCTTTGCGGGAAATTGCTAGCGCCATCTCGATTCCGGTGATTGCTTCCGGCGGCGTCAGTTCGATCGCAGATTTGTTAAGTTTGTTGGCTTTGGAACCAATTGGTGTCAAAAGTGCGATCGTTGGTAGAGCAATTTATACCGGCGATATCATGCTAAAAGAAGCAATTCAAGCAGTAGGACAAGGAAGATGGCAGGATGTTCCCCCAGATTTGGGTTCTTCAAGTTTTGCTTGATACAGCAAATTCCACATTTATGAAGTACACCCGCCTATCGCTCAATCCCCGTAGGGACACGGCAATGCCCATTAGTGTCAACTTAACGTCAAACCCATTCAGAGACTATTGTTTGACGATTAAAGCCAGATCCCCCCTAACCCCCCTTAAGAAGGGGGGGACAGGAGTCTTCTCAAAGTCCCCCTTCTTAAGGGGGATTTAGGGGGATCTGGACTCAGGTAAAAACGAGACTTATCAAGGGTTGTAGTCATAAGTTGACACCTATGGGCACGGCGCCGTGTCCCTACTACACTTCATAAATTCAATCATCAATCAGCGTAGAATCATCTTTATTACCATCACATCACTCATGTTTGTGAACCATACAATTACAGCTTTCAGTTCAGGGATAGCACCGCTAATTGCTCCCATACCTTTGCTAGCAACAGTCGATCCCGAAAATTCGCCGATCGTCCTCAGCGGAGTTTTGCTCAGTTTAGTAGTGATTTATATCGCCAGTAAATTAGGCGCAGAAGTAGCGAGAAACTTCGATTTACCGCCCGTATTGGGTGAATTGGTAGCAGGGGTAATTGTCGGGGTGTCTGCTTTACACCTGATCGTTTTTTCCGAAAGCGGGCTGTCAGCTTCAGACTCCGGGATTATGAGTGTTCTACAATCGCTCAACCATCTATCCCCTGCCGCCCTTACCAGTGTCTTTGAATCGCAGAGTGAAATCATTTCTGTGCTGGGCGAATTAGGCGTAATTATTCTGCTGTTTGAAATTGGCTTAGAGTCCGATCTCAATCAACTAAAACAAGTCGGAGTTCAAGCCGTCGTTGTCGCCTGTGTAGGCGTGGCTGTTCCCTTTGCCGCAGGTACTGTTGGCTTGATGGTAATTTTCCACACTCCAGCAATTCCGGCAATTTTTGCAGGTGCGGCTTTGACAGCAACCAGCATCGGAATTACCTCGAAAGTGTTGTCTGATTTAGGACAACTGACATCTAAAGAAGGTCAAATTATTGTCGGTGCGGCAGTGATTGATGATGTGCTGGGAATTATTGTCCTAGCTGTTGTCGCTAGCTTAGCTAAAACTGGTGAAATTGATGTTGTTAATGTCATCTATTTGATTGTCAGCGCCACTGTATTTCTGTTAGGTTCGATTCTGTTGGGCGGTGTCTTCGACAAAACCTTCTCGGCGGTGGTGGGCCAACTCAAAACTCGCGGCAATATTATTATCCCGGCCTTTATTTTCGCCTTATTCATGGCATTTCTGGGCAACGCAATTCATCTGGAAGCGATTTTGGGTGCGTTTGCGGCTGGTTTGGTGTTGGATAAAAGCGATGCGCGCACAGAGTTGGATGAATTGGTGAAACCCATCTCAGATGTCATTGTCCCCATCTTTTTTGTGACAGTGGGAGCTAGGGCCGATTTGCGAGTTTTGAACCCAGCAGTGCCGGATAATCGGGCGGGCCTTTTGATTGCGGCTTTCTTGATTGTGGTGGCGATTATTGGCAAAATTGTTACAGGTTGGGTGGTGTTTGGTGTGCCCGGAATCAATCGATTGGCGATCGGAGTTGGGATGATTCCTCGGGGCGAAGTCGGTTTGGTTTTTGCCGGAATTGGTTCGGCGAGTGGGGTGTTGGATAAGCCGTTGGAAGTCTCGATTATTATCATGGTGATTCTGACGACTTTCTTGGCTCCGCCTTTTCTGCGGATTGCTTTTGGCGATTCAGTAGTACCTCCTGGTACGGGGGAACCCGCGAGCAAACAAATCGTTTGATTGATGAGGGAATTTGAGTTTGGGCGATCGGCTATTCTGAAAACACAAATGTCGATCGTCCATCCAAATTTGTTCTCCCTAAGTTCTAAGAGATGTTAAACTATGCCTCGCAAATCTTCCGCCCTATTTTTTGCTTTCTTATTGCTATTTCCCACTGCCACAATTGCTCAAATCATCCCCGATCGCACTTTAGGAACTGAAAACTCCCGCACAGTCTCCGACAGCATCAATAACCTACCATCAGACCGCATAGAAGGCGGTGCAAGTCGCGGTTCTAGCTTATTTCACAGTTTCCGCGAATTCAACGTCGGTGAAGGTAGAGGCGCATATTTTGCCAATCCTAACGGCATTGCTAACATTTTTACCCGCGTCACAGGTAGCAATTCTTCCAATATTTTAGGAACATTAGGAGTACAAGGAAACGCCAACTTATTCTTACTCAATCCGAAAGGAATTATCTTCGGCCCCAATGCTCGATTAGATTTACGCGGCTCATTTATCGGTTCAACCGCTGATAGTATTGTTTTTAATAACGGCTTTGAATTTAGCAGCGCGAACCCCAGCGCCGTGCCGTTATTAGCGATTAATATTCCTGTGGGCTTGAGATTTCGAGACAATCCCGGTACAATTGTCAACACTTCCCAAGCAATGGGCCCCACACCAACCTTACCACCACTACCGATAGAGGTTCCTGTTTCTAACAAACTTGGTTTAGCCGTAGACCCCGGTCAAACTTTAGCCTTAATTGGTGGAGACATTCAACTAAACGGCGGCAATTTAACAGCTTATACCGGACAAATATTATTAGGAAGTGTGAAAACTCCAGGTTTAGTACAATTTGAACCAACAGCTTTAGGTCTGAATTTAAACTACAGCAATATTCAGAACTTTGGCAACATTGAAATGAACGGTGCATTGATAAATACCAGCGGATTAGGCGGTGGAAAAATTGACATCAGAGGTTCTAATGTCACCGTCAGTAGTTCAGGAATTTATAGCCTAACACTCGGAAATCTTGATGGCAGAAGTATTGATATTAATGCCCAAAACTTGCGAGTAGATAAAGGGTCGCAAATTCTCAGCGCCACACTCGGAGATGGGAAGGGGAACAATTTAAACATCCACGCTACTGACTCAGTAGAAATGAGCGGGCTGGGAATTGAAGGCTATCAGCGGGTTTATAGCCAATATCTAGCCTCTGGAGCGTTCAACCCTTTTGACCCGCAAATTATGCTGAGTGCTGGTACTGCTGGTAGTGGAGCCGCTGGAAATATTAACATTGACACTCCTCGGCTGCTGCTGCGCGATGGGGCACTGGGCGGTACCAGTACCTTTACTGCTGCAAATGCCGGAAATCTGAATATCCGTGCTAACACCGTCGAATTGATCGGTTCAGTGCTCAACAGCGGCACAACTCGTGGAAGTACCGGCCAAGGCGGAAGTATCACTGTTGACGCACAACGGTTAATCATGCGCGATGGAGCCAGTCTGATCGGCATCAGCCGTAGTGATGGAGCATCGGGGAATATCGCGATTAAAACGAATGAATCTGTAGAATTGTCGGGGAGTCTGGGTGGAGGTACGGGGCAAACTACTCTGGCTACTAGCTCTTTCGATGGAAAGGGGAAAGCTGGGGATATTACGATCGACACTAAGCGGCTGACTGTTTCTAATGGAGCTGTAATTACTTTATCGACGGGTACGATTATTGGTGAAAATGTGTTTTCTACCGGTGGGGGGCCAGGAGGAACTTTAACTATCAGAGCTTCAGACTCGATCGAAGTGAGCGGCGTGTCTGGAGTTTTGACAGGGGGGAATGCGGGCTTCGCACCGAGTGTTCTTGGCACTCAAACTACAAGCTCTGGTAGAGGTGGAGATATCCGCCTTTCTACACCCAGGCTCACTCTGCGGGATGGGGGCATTATTACTGCGGGTTCTTTGAGTGCAGCAGATGCGGGAGATATTACGATTAATGCCGATCGCACAGAAGTCCAAGGCAGTGGGAATAACGGTCGGTTCAGCAGTAGAATTGAGGCTTCGGCTGGCAGGGCGTTTAGTTTTGTCAATCCCAACGCTACGGGGAATGCGGGCTCGTTGAATCTGAATGTTAATCAATTGATTATTAGGGATGGGGCAACGGTCAATGTGGCAAGTATTGGATCGGGACGCGCTGGCAATATCAACGTTGTTGCTGATGCGATCGCCCTGGATAACAAAGCCAGCATTGATGGTACAACCGTATCTGGTACTGGGGCAAATATTAATCTGCGATCGCGATCCATCCAGTTGCGGCGCAATAGCAGAATTACCACCGATGCTGGTATTTCTGAAGGTGGAAATATCAGAATTAATAGCGATATTTTGTTAGCCCTCCCGCGTGAAAATAGCGATATTACAGCCAATGCTCGCACAGCCAGGGGCGGACAAGTTACAGTCAATGTACCGAATATATTTGGTTTTACGAGCATTAATCGCGAAGCAGCTAGAAGCACTTTAGGATTGACTGATGCTGAATTTGCTAACTTACAAGTGAATCCAACTTCTTTAATTCCCACTAGCGACATCGCGGCTATTTCTCAACAGGCTGGCCCGGCTTTGCAAGGGGCAGTAACGTTTAGCACTTCTGGTGTCAATCCGGCTCAAGGATTGGTAGAATTGCCACAAAATGTTATCTCTCCAGAGGCGTTAATTGTAGCTAATCCTTGCACTCAAGGGGCGGGAAGTGAGTTTACTATTACTGGTAAAGGAGGAATACCTGCGAACCCAAATGATTTGCTCAGCAGCGATTCTACCCTGTTTAGTTGGGTGGAACCGGCCGTCGGTAGCAGTCAAAATCTACAGGGTACAAAAGCAGAAATAGAAATTCAGCCCCAGCCAGTGATTCCCGCTCAAGGTTGGGTGATAAATGCTGATGGACAAGTAACGCTTGTAGCATACAATCAAATGGCTCAAGTTCCGCAGCGATCGAAGCCTGCTTTGCCTGTTTGCCGGGAGCGCTGAAATCCGGTTGATAGCAACTGTAGGGCGTTGATTAAAATAAAGTTTTTAACCATAACATCAAAGGAGACGGCAGTGCCGTGTCCCTACCCCAAAATAATATTGTAGGGACACGGCATTGCCGTGTCCCCACAAATCTCACCAGAAATTAACCAGGTTTGCGATTAAGCACAAGTGCATTGAAATTGTATAGTCAAGTTTAAGAAAAGTCTTGTGGGGTGGGCCAGAAAGCCCGCCCCAAAAATACAATTTAGATGCCCAACAGCTTACTTAACAAACAGCATTTCTTGATAAGTAGGAAGCGGCCACAAATCATCAGCCACTTCAGCTTCCAAAGCATCAGCATACTGACGAACCTCATCCATCAAAGGACGAATGGTTTGCGAAGCATACTGCATATGCTCTTCAGTTGTAGCAAAATCGTGCTTGCTCAAAGCATCACTCAACTTGCTCGCAGTATCCATCATCGACTTAACCAGCGTCGCGACTTGTTGAGCAGTTGCCTTTTCTAATTCAATGCCAATCTCTTTCAAGCCAGCAATTGTGTTAGAAAGATCCGACAAATATCTCACCGCTGCCGGATAAATCATTGTTTTGGAAATGCTGCCGACCAGTTTTGCTTCGACTTCAATAGCCAGTATATACTGCTCTGCATACACATCAAAACGGCTTTCCAATTCAACCGGAGTGAGAACACCTGTCTTTTCAAACAAGTCCTCAATGTATTCTGCCTTCAATACGGGCAAAGCATCAGCGGTAGTCCGCAAGTTAGCTAAACCGCGTTCTTCAACGGCCATTTTGTGCCATTCTTCAGAATAGCCGTTGCCGCCAAATACCACAGCGCCGTGCTCGTCCATCACTTCTTTCAAGAGTGTTTGGATGGCAGCATTCAAGTCAGTTCCGTTGGTCAAAGCGCTTTCTAATTTGTTAGCAACCCAGTCCAAAGAATCTGCGAGAATTGTATTCATCGCGACCAGCGGGCCGGAAACAGATTGACCCGAACCTACTGCGCGGAATTCAAAGCGGTTTCCAGTAAAGGCAAAGGGCGAAGTCCGGTTTCTGTCGCCGGCATCTTTGACGAAAACAGGCAGTGTTTCTACGCCTAAATTCATGATTCCGCGACCTTGGGAATCCTTAATACCCCCCTTGCTAATTTGATCGAAGATATCTTCTAATTGGGATCCCAAATAGACAGAGATAATTGCTGGCGGAGCTTCATTGGCGCCCAAGCGGTGGTCGTTGCTAGCAGTTGCAACTACGGCGCGCAACAAGGGGCCGTATTTGTGAACGCCGCGAATTACAGCGCCGCAGAAAACTAGGAACTGTATGTTGGAGTGTGGTGTATCGCCTGGATCTAATAAGTTGCCTTGGGTGGCGTTACCGACTGACCAGTTGACGTGTTTGCCGGAACCGTTGATTCCTGCGAAAGGCTTCTCGTGCAGCAAGCACATAAAACCATGTTTCTTCGCGGTGTTGCGGAGAATTGTCATGGTTAATTGTTGGTGGTCGCTGGCGACGTTTGCTGCTTCAAAAAAGGGTGCAATTTCAAACTGACCTGGTGCTACTTCGTTGTGGCGAGTTTTGGCAGGAATTCCCAGGCGGTACATTCTTTCTTCTACTTCTTGCATGAAGACTTGAACGCGCTCTGGAATTGCTCCAAAATAGTGGTCGTCAAATTGCTGACCTTTGGCAGGAGGCTTGCCAAACAGGGTGCGACCTGCTAATAACAAATCGGGGCGGCTGTTGGCGAAGTTGGAATCGATCAGGAAGTATTCTTGCTCGGCACCGCAACTGGAATTTACGGGAGCGACTTCGGTATTTCCTAGCAGTTTTAAGACTCTGGTTGCTGCTTTGTTCATGGCAGCAATGGAGCGCAAAAGCGGGGTTTTCTTGTCTAGGGCTTCACCTGTCCAGGAGATGAAAACAGTGGGAATGCACAATGTCATGCCGTTGTCTGTTTCCATGACATAGGCGGGGCTGGTGACATCCCAGGCTGTGTATCCGCGAGCGGCTGCGGTGGAGCGAATGCCACCGTTGGGGAAGGATGAACCGTCGGGTTCGCCTTGTACTAGCAGTTTACCTGCAAATTCTGAGATGACGGAGCCGTCGCTTTGGACGGAGATGAAACCGTCGTGTTTTTCGGCGGTGCTATTTGTTAGTGGATAGAATACGTGGGCGTAGTAGAGGGCTCCTTTGGAAATAGCCCAATCTTTCATTGCTACTGCAACTACATCGGCTACGGAAGGATCGAGTGTTGTACCTGTTTGAATGGTATTTTTGACTGATTTAAAAATGCTTTTGGGCAGGCTTTCTTGCATTTTGCTCAGACTAAACACGTCTGTTGCCCACATTTCTTCTAACCGCTTGGGAGGCTTTGCAGGAGTTATTTGGCGGTTGACGATTTGAGAAATTGCTTGAATGCGCGATTCGTTTCCACTCATGGTTATTTTTATGCGAATTAAGGACGAGTAGCTGTGAAAAAATATAGGTTAGTGCAATTCTAACCGTTGACGAATATGTTGGATTTACCAACATTTTTAGTCTGACCTAACTTTTTGGAGAATGCCTTGTTTGGCTGGCTCTCAAAGATTGGAGGAGCGAGGCGGAATCTCTTCGCCGTCGGTGTTGGTGAGAATCCGGTGTTCCATAGATGCGGTTGGATTTCGATTATTAGCAAGCAAATAGATGACTGGAGACTGTACTAATTTGAGTCAACATCGTAGATGTCGGCGCTGCACAGATTTGCTGGCTAATTTTCACCCTGGTAAGCTCAAAAATTTTGTGCGAGTTAATTCCTATGAATTCTGGTCAAAACTACTTATGGTTTTTAATGGTTCGACGATCGATAAATCGCTGTCCACCAAACAACGCACTTGTTTAGGGTTTTGGGGAATTATGGAGAGTACACAATCTACACTTGGAAAGTGTAAACAATGATTAAGAAAATAAATGTATCGTAGGCTACAAAAGTTTAGTTTTTTTGGCGAAGGGGCGATCGCCCGATCGCACATAACGGCAGAATTTGAGTTGTAGGGTGTGTCAGCAGCGGGTTATTTTGTCAATAATTGAGAGTTCAAAGCTGACGCACCCTACTAGCTACTAGCTCATTTCATGTCCGTTGAATTGCGCGCGAGCTAATTTTGTCGCGTGGTGGGGGCGGGTTTATGAGATTGTTGGTTTGAGCCATAAATTGTTGGTTAACCCGCCCCTACAAGCATTTTGATTCATTCACTGGATCAGATATCAATTATCGAATAAACTTCACTTATTCTTTGCTTTCGCGGCCCGAGACTCGATTGTAAATCCGGGAATATCTTGTAATTCTGTGGCGCTCAAACTGTACTGTTCGCAAACCAAACTTAAGCGAGTCCCGCTACTTTTTACGGCGTTGACTGAGTGTGTCAAATCTCCTTGAAAATAGATCAGTGAATTGACTTGTGGCTTAATCTGTCCGACTTGCTGTTTGTTGCGCCGGAGTATCAATTCTCCGCCTTGCAAATTTGGGGGAACTTGTACGTACAAAACGCTGACGGCGGCGGGAGGTTCAACCGTTTTGCAGTACGATCGCAAAGATCGATCGATATGCGGATCGACGCGGGAACCTTCGCCCAGAAGCAGGGGATTGAGGTAAAAAGCGTTGCATTCCGGCTGTAATGCTTGGTCTAGATAGGGTTTGAACAACGGGAATCGGCGCTCGACTTCGGCGATTTGAGCGCGCCCAAATACCACGGAAAAGCCTTTTGTGCCGATGAAATCGCGGTTGAGGTTGTTGGTTGCAAAGTAAGGTGAGGCGAGAATTGCTCCTCGTAAGTCGTTGAGATAGTCGATCGAGAAAGCGTTAGGATGTTGGCTGTAGTATTTCAAGGCGCTCAAAAATCATCAAACTATTCGGTAAGTGAGAAACTCAGAGTCTTTAGACCTGAGAGGGAAACAACCCGGGCGGTTTCAACCGCCTTGAATCTTTCTTGCCATTACCGCCTTGGAGTTGCTTGGTTTGGTGTACTTTTGTAATGCACTTTCAACGGGACAGTTACCGTTTCAAACCTTGCAACCCTGTACGCATAATGTTTGCTCTTGTGGAGCCTCCCTTGCGGGGTAATGTTCGCCTCGCCAATGTTATAAGGGCTTGTTGGGCTAGCAGCACTGTTTCAGTGACCTTAAAACTGTTTAACCACTAGCGACAGAGCAGGAGACTGGCGTCGCATCCACAGGGTGTCGTGACCCAAATAACGTAGTCAGTGAAGACTTAGGCTGGTCAGAATGGCTTACTTGATTTCTCTTGCAAGCCCAATCTCTTTAGAGTTGGGTTCCTGACCAAAGTTTAACGGAAACAGCGGATAGGAATGCAGCAATTGCTCAGACTTGGGAAAAGCTTAGTTCCTCGCCGAGGATATGCGGAAGTTTCGTAACTCAGTAGTAACACGAAGGGAACAACCAGCACAAGCTCCAACGGGAATTCCCGGACTTTGCTGGATGAATGTTTTTTGATGAGTTGTTGTAAATTGTCGATCGAGAACGACCATTACAACTCTAGTCTAGCTTGCAGTAAATTTTGCCGATCGTCCAAAAGTCGCTCTATCTGGCGTCACCATGCTGCTGAAAGATTTGCAGGTGCGATCGCGATCGTTGTTTGCTAATTCCCAAAGTGCGATCGACCGACATAGGTTAAAAGTTATATAGCAATCCTAAATCATTTGTAAATTTCTTACTCCCTCCCCTTAATAAGGGGAGGGTTGGGGTGGGGTAAAAAACTTTACGACTCATTTAGCACTGCTATAGTCGATCGCATAAGCTACCTTAAGATAATTATGCGTTTCTTTCGTTTTGGCTGTCTTGGTATTTTAGGCTTGTTAATTATCCTCTCCGTTGCCCCCCGACAAATTATGAAATTGGGTATTCGCACGGCCGAATTTAGTCCTGATGGCAAATATTCGATCGCGATTCTCAGATATCCGATGGTGTTTTCTATGCCCGGTGGAGGAAGCGATGCCCCCTGCGATGTATTTCTGTTCGATGCGGCTGGAAGAGAGTTGAATAGTAAAAGTTTTGAGATGGTGCAGCTTGTGTCTGTGAGTTGGCAGGGCGATCGGGTGAGAATTGGGGATATGTTAGATGAATGGGAATTGCCGAAAATAGATAATATCAACATTTTGCTGTTTAGTGCTGCTTACACGGGCGATCGCGCAGCAGTCGAAAAGCTCTTGGCAAAAAATGCAGATATCCATTTCAAGACTTATTTAAACCAAACACTGTTACACGCGGCTGCTTTTGGCCCAAATCAGGCAATTGTACAGTTGTTTCTCCAAAAAGGATTGGATGTAAGGGCTCTCGACAAATCAGGACAAACGCCCCTGCACGCGGCGGCTGCTGGACGGGGTAGCGGGGCGATCGACCTTTTAATCGCCAGCGGTGCAGACATGGAGGCGATCGATCGCAGCGAATACGGACAAACAGCACTCAACATCGCAGCAGAAAGCGGCAATTCTCAAGCAATGAAAGCCTTGATCGAGCGAGGCGCCAAGGTGAATGATAACACCTTTTTTTCTGTAATCAATAGGTTTGAGTCTGAAAAAAAGAAGCAAGAGATAATTGAATTACTTCTCAAGAATAAAGCCCAAGTACCATCAGGTTTACTGTACAGCGCTGTCTCCGGTCGAAATATCGAGATTGTAAAATTATTGATCGATCGCGGTGCTGATGTGAACGCTCCAGATCCCTACGATAATACTACTCTGTTGATGAGAATTGTGCAATCCAATACTGGTATCTCTCCGCAATTCAAACCTGCATTAGTAAAGTTGTTTCTTGCAAAGGGTGCGGATGTAAACGCTCGAAACAAAAATGGTGCAACTGCCTTAAGTATTGCTTACAAATCATCAACTCCGGAGATTGTTAAGTTACTCAAACAGCACGGAGCTCAAAGATAAATCGGCGGTTTAAACTTATCCTCAACAAACTAGGCTGGCTCAGGGATAAACGAGGTTTGAAAGTCGTATTTTGTATGCGGTAGTAAGAGGGCTTTAGCCCAACAACGTACCTCATCCCTCATCTTTAATCTGCCGAGGCGAATTTAGGAGTCAACGAGGTTTCAAAGTCGTATTTTGTATGCGGCAGTCAGAGGGCTAAAGCCCAACAACGTACCTAATCTTTCTGATAACCGCTATACATTTTAGGGATTTGTATTTATATCAAATCTGGCTGTACCGCAACAAAGTCTGACGCCAATTTCAGGGCATCTTCGCGAGTCGCAATTCTCCCTTCCACCCGCGCTAATTGAATCTCCATTAACAATTGACCGATGCGTGGACTTCTGGGAATATTCAAAGATTCCATTAACTCATTGCCGCTCACTAATTGTGTGGGATGGGCGACTATATCACCGACATCGAGATAGCGATTAATTAACAGTGCAATCTCCTCAACCGCAATTCCCGCTGCCATGGCTAAAACTGCTAAAATTGGAAATACTATTCCCACGTCGCGAAACAAGAAATACTGTTCTCGTAAGGACATTTCTGCAATCGGTTGTGCTTGAAGTTGTGGCAAATATTTCAAAAGCTCGATCGCACTTTTAATCTCTGCATTGCTGTACTTCAACCGCAGCAACTCGGTTTCAGCGATTGTCGGGTCGGAATTTGCCAAAACAGCCAACTTCCCGATCGCCAACAACGGCGTTTTAATTGTATCTCGAATCGATCGCCCAAACTCTCTCTCCAACTCCGGGTAAATTGCCGCCAATTCAGCAGCACACGAGTCAATTTTTGTCAAGATATCGAAACGGTCGATCGCGCTTTCAAACCAAATCGAAAACAACCCATCTTCGCAACCCTTACAAATCCAAGGAACGCCGTTATTATTGCTCAACAAATAACCTAATTCTGTCCGCACCCGTTCCACCGCCACCCGACTCAACAACGGCGCCAATTCCCGAATCGCCTGCAAAGTTTCCGGTTCGATCGCAAAACCCAACTGTGCCGCTTGGCGGTAAGCTCTTAATAACCTCAGCGGATCGTCCTCTAAATTCGATCGCGAAATCATCCGCAGCAAACCCAACCGCAAATCAGCTTGACCGTCCAAAGGATCGATGATTTCTCCGGTAAAAGGATTGCAGGCGATCGCATTTATCCGAAAATCGCGGCGGTGCAAATCCTCCTCCAGACTCCCCCCGAAAGCCTGTGCAAAATCCACCGTACCGCCCGCAAACACCACCCGCGCAATCTGTCGTTCCGCATCCAACAACACAAATCCGCCTTTCGTGCGATCGGCAATTTTTCTAGCAGTTTTCACTGCCCGTGCTAACATAACGAAATCCAAATCAAAATAGTGCGATCGGCGGCCCAGCAGCGCATCCCGCACCGCGCCGCCCACCAAATAAACAGGCGGTGTCAGCAGTTCCAAATCGAACGGCCAAGTCTCAGGAGATAACGCAGGTGGCAAATTCATCGGCATCGCAACAAAAATCTACTTTCCTTACAAACAATTAAACTCTTGCTACGCTAGATTAACAGAAAGCTCAAAATTCACCAATCTTTTTGAAATGCACAGAGGATATCAAGAATGTGTATTTGTATTAACTGCCACTATGTAGACCGCTGCTTCACATACCACGCCGTAGAAGGACAGCACGAACAAATCCACCTCACCGAAACACCCGATTTCGACCCCGTAGAACCCACCATCAACGTCAACATCCGCCCCCGTCAAGACGAAGTAGAAATGGAATGGGATGTAGTCGGGTGTCAAAGTTTTAAGCAAGAGATCGGCAAATGGGCAAAATTGCGGCCGGGCGAACTCGTACCGACTTGAGTCAGTTGACAGTTGACAGTTGACAGTTGACAGTTGTTAGTTGTTAGTTATTAGTTATTAGTTGTTAGTAGACCGTAGACATTTGACCTGTGGTAGGGGCAGTGCCCCCGTGCCCGCCCTCTTCGTTAACAGTTGGTATTTTTTAGTTCCAATTCCCAATTCCCGATGCCCGATGCCCGATGCCCAATTCCCAATTCCCAATTCCCAATTCCCCATTCCTAAATCTAAAATCTAAAATCCAAAATCTAAAATCCAATGTCCTATTGCTTAAACCCAACTTGTCAGAATCCGCAAAACCCCGGTGATGCAGAATTTTGCCAAAGTTGCGGCTCAAAATTGTTGTTAACTAACGAACAATCGCCATCAGCATCTCGCTACCGTACCATAAAGCCGATCGCGCAAGGAGGCTTCGGCAGAACTTTCCTAGCAGTTGATGAAACCAAACCCCAGACTTTTGGGCAGTGCGTCATCAAGCAATTTTTCCCGCAAAACACCGCAGCCGAAAAAGCCGCCCAACTCTTCCACCAAGAAGCAGCCCAGCTAGAAACCTTGGGAAAACATCCCCAAATTCCCGAATTAATCGCGCATTTTGAACAAGAGGGAAGACAATATTTAGTACAAGAATTTATAGACGGCAAAAATTTAGCTCAAGAATTAGAACAAAAAGGAGCATTCACCGAAACCCAAATTCGACAAATCCTCAACGATTTATTGCCCGTAATCCACTTCGTTCACAAATCCAAAGTCATTCACCGCGATATCAAACCAGAAAATATCATTCGCCGCCGCCTATCTCCCGCCCCTTTACCCGCCTTAGAAAATTCCTATCAACCCTCTCCTTTCCAAAAAGATATAGTTTTAGTAGACTTTGGTGCAGCAAAGAAAGTAACAGCAACCGGATTGCCACAAACTGGTACAATTATCGGCAGCGCTGCTTATACAGCCCCAGAACAATTGATGGGAAAAGCAGTTTTTGCTAGCGATATCTACAGTTTGGGTGTTACTTGCATTCACTTGCTGACTCACATTCCTCCCTTCGACTTGTTCGAGGGCGCCGAAGATTCCTGGGCTTGGCGCAATTATTTGAAGAGTGCTGTTAGCGACGATTTCGGCCGCATCCTCGACACCATGCTCCAAAGTGCCACCAACCGGCGCTACAATTCAGCATCCGCAGTCATCCGGCAGTTGAACCCCAAGCCGGTCTATTTAGACGCGCAGCCCGTGCTGGATGCGCCGGAAACAAGCGCAGAATCGAAGCCTGCACTGGCCCCGACACCTGCGCTTTTGGGTCGGGAACAGCAAGCCGAAATTCAGCAAGCTTTACAAGAGGCGATCGCCCCGTACAATGTTACAATCCAAGTCAGTCAAGCCAAGCAAAAGCTGAATATCGTCATCAACAGAACCGAAGACAATGCCGTTTACTATCCGCACTTATCCCAAATAATTGCCACCAGAATCACCGATTTGCAGTTAAACAAAGTCGCAGCCATTAAGCTGTTGGGAAGAGTCAACAATTCTCGTATCCCCGAGTGGAAGGAAGTATTGCAAATCGATCCCAAAATTCAATTAAAAAACAAACTCCTGCGGCTGCAACACAATCAATTAGCCAAGAAAATCGCCCCAGTTGTTACCCAAGAATTTTGGCTTCCGAAGTTGAAAACTCAGGATTTCTGGCTCGATTCGCTCATGTTTGCTTTAGTTTGGTTTATCTTTGGCTCTCAAATAGTCATTTTTAATTCTTGGTTCGCGCTTATAGTTGCATCCGGTTTTATGGTTGTCAAACATCAAGTTTCTCAAGACAAAGAATTTGCGAACAAGAATTTATTTGCAAGTTTGGTAGTGCTGTTTTTGATAACTGGTGGCATGGGCAATTCAAGGATTTTAAACACGGGAATATTTGGCATTCTATTGGGTTGCTTGGTTGTGGCATTGCCGCTGTTTTTTGTGAAGGAAAATTATCAGTAATCGTGAATAGCAATCCCCAAGACAAAACATTAGTTAAAAAATACGGCTTAGCGTTGCACACCTCAACACCCGAATTAGGTTTAGCAATCAGCAATTTTTCCGGCGATAATCGCTGCCAAACTTGGAATTTGGGCCGCAGTTTAGCAACGGATTTACACCAGTATTTAGTAGAGTTTATCGCGCCGCAAACTTGGGCAGATTTGGCTTTTATTGCAGTAGCAAAGGGGCCCGGAGGTTTTACGGGGACTCGCATGGGTATGGTGACGGCGCGGACTTTGGCTCAACAGTTGAATATTCCGGTTTTTACTATTTCAACTTTGGCGGCTGTTGCTTGGTTGGAACCCCCCCAACCCCCCCTTAGTAAGGGGGGGCTTTTGAGTGTGGAACCCCCCCAACCCCCCCTTGCTAAGGGGGGGCTTTTGAGTGTGGAACCCCCCCAACCCCCCCTTGCTAAGGGGGGGCTTTTGAGAGAGGATATTGCGCTGCAAATGCCCGCACAGCGAGGTCAATTGTTTGGCGCTGTTTATTCAGTTAACGGTAATTCGGGTTTAACTGAGTTATTTCCTGATACCGTAATGACTCCTGAATCTTGGCAGGAAAAGCTGGAAAGCTGGGAAAATTCCTATCAGTTAATTGAAGTTGGTAGCGAGTTGGGTTCGTCGGTTTCTGGTGTGTTGGATTTAGCTTATTTGGAGTGGAAACAAGGAAGTCGCCCTGATTGGTGGGATGCTTTGCCTTATTACGGGCAACATCCCGTGCAGGGAAAATGAATATTGGGCAAAACTTACGCATTAAGACCAAAGAAACCGGGTTTTTTACCTAATCTCTGGGTGATAACGAATAATTTTTCTAAAAAACCCGGTTTCTGACTACCCGTGCGTAGGTTTTATTGGGACTTAATTTGGTAATTTTTAAGGATTTGTGAATGAGATTTTTTTATTGAACCGCGAAGGCGCGAAGGGCGCAAAGGAAGAGAAGAGAAGAGAGAGTTTTTGTTGTTGTTTATTTCAGGGCGATACAAAGTTCGAGGCAAAAAGTTAATGTCAGCGCATCTGGGTTTTCGGTTCGCAATTGGTCGATTTCATCGGGATTGCAGCCGCGAGATTCCATAAAAGCGAGCATCCAGCTAATTAGCGCATCAATATCAATGTATTTTGCTCCGAGACATTCGGGGCAAGTTTCTCCGTTGACTGTACCTGTGCCTTCGCACTCGGGGCAATCCCAGTGGGTGTTTATCGAATTGGACTCGATTAGGCTGTTGCTCATTTTAGGCAAAAGTTCGATCGCACTACAAGCTCAGTTTACCAATTCAGGAAAAATGTCGATCGCCCTTACCTCTTCCTGCCTTTACACCAAGCTGGATAGTGATTAAAATTTAATAAAATACAAAAGGGGTAGTTATGTTCGATCGCACTCAATGGGTTTTGGCTGGTATGTCGATCGCACTTTCGGTTCAGCTAAGTCAGCCAGTAGCAGCAGCCGCACCCGTTGGTAAAGCCGTACAAACAGCACAAACAAACAGTATTGGCGTTGCTGAAGCAGCATTAAAAGAGGGACTACTACTTTACCAACAAGGAACGGTAGAAGCTAAAAAAAGTGCGATAGTTCAGTTTGAAATAGCATTAAAATTGTTTCGGGAAGCGAGCGATAGTCACGGGGAAGCGATCGCCCTGATGGGCATCGGCAAAGCCTACTCAGATTTGGGAGAAAAACTCAAAGCAAGAGAGTATTACAGCCAGTCCCTTCCCCTATTTCGGGCTGCGAGCGATCGCTCTGGGGAAGCTGTTAACCTCAACAACATCGGCCAAGTCTACTCAGACTT